>CAIPGD010000061.1 GCA_903864485.1 uncultured bacterium
GATTCAGGTGGGAAACCATGCGCCAAAACGGCGGGAGCGTCTGGACCGAATAAAAGACGCCCGACAAGAAGGTCGCGGGCATCACGATGAAATTTTGAAATGCTGCGATCTGATCGAATTTTTCGGCCCAAAGCCCAGCAAACAGCCCGATTGTACCGAGGATCGCACTGCCCAAAACGGCAAAGACCAGGATCCCGACCGGCGCTGCGTATTGCAGGTCTGCGAACCCTAGCGTGGTCAGCAGCAAACCGAGGCCGACAACGAGTCCACGAACCATGGAGGCAGCCACGTAAGCTGCAAAAAACTCCCAGTGCGCGAGGGGCGTCAACAGAATGAACACCAGGTTGCCGGTGATCTTGGATTGAATCAGCGACGAAGAGCTGTTGGCGAAGGCATTCTGCAAGACCGACATCATGATCAGGCCTGGAATCAAGAACGCGGTGTAGCCCACGCCCGGAAAAATATCCAGACGCCCCTCAAGAACATGGGCAAAAACGAGCAGATAGAGCACTGCAGTCAACATCGGCGCCACAACGGTCTGCACGGCCACTTTCCAGAACCGCAGCAACTCCTTCTTGAACAGCGTCTGCAAACCAACAGACCAGACACGGCGCAGCACGGTCATGGCTTGACCTCCTGGGCCACCAGCCGCAAAAAGACATCCTCAAGATCAGGCTGCATCAGTTCAATCTCGAGAATACGACTGCCCCAAACCCGGATCGCAGCCAGCATGGATTCGACCTCGGCATAGTCATCCACGCGCAACGTGATTGACTCGGCGCCCGAGGCTGGACTGACCCGCAGGGCTTCGAGTGCAGGGGGCAATGAGCCTTCCAGTCGCAATTGGAGACGCCCGCCTGCAAATCGCTGGAGCAAGCTCGAAGTGGCCTCAAGCGCAATCACCCGACCACCCCGCAGCAAGGCAAGGCGCCCGCAGAGGGCTTGCGCCTCTTCCAGGTAATGGGTCGTCAACACAATGGTGTGACCCTGCTGGTTAAGCGAGCGAATGAATTGCCAAAGTGTCTGGCGCAACTCGACATCCACGCCAGCCGTTGGTTCGTCCAGGATGATCACGGGTGGTCGATGCACCAAAGCTTGCGCAATCAGGACCCTTCGCTTCATGCCCCCTGAGAGTGCCCGCATGTTGGTGTTGGCTTTATCGGAGAGGCCAAGTCCCTGCAGGACTTCATCGATCCAGGGGTCGTTGTTACGCAGGCCGTAGTAGCCCGATTGCAAGCGCAGAATTTCGCGAACCGTAAAAAACGGATCAAACACCAGCTCCTGCGGAACAACCCCAAGCGCCGCCCGTGCCGCCCGAAAATCCCGCTCGACATCGTGCCCCATGACCAACGCCCGACCCGAATTCGCGCGGACCAGACCTGCAATAATCGATATTAGGGTGGTTTTGCCAGCCCCGTTAGGACCCAGCAGACCAAAAAATTCACCGGGTTCAATGCGCAAGGAAATCCCATCGAGCGCCGTGAATTGATCGTAGCGTTTGACCAGGTTCGCGACTTCGATCGCGGCGGCCCCAGGGCTAGGTGCCATGCCTCAGGCGACCCTACCCAAGAGCAAACCGTCGGCGCCATATAAGGAGGCAAGTTTGACGAGCTTGTCAGGCAGGTTCTTAAGGACAATCGAGACGCCCGCCGCCTGAGCGCAACGCAATGCGCCCAGCAACACCACGACCGCCGATGAATCAAAACGATCCAGGGCCGAACAATCGATCAGGGCTGAGTCGCCTTTGGGGCTGCGCCCCTGCGCCGCGATCGCGCCCTCGAGCCGAGCAATCCAGAGCGGCGCCTCTTCATGTCTTAACTGCGCGGGTAGCGCAAGGGGTTCAGCCACGGCGGGCGGCCGCCTGATCGTAGGCCCGGTTCTTTTCGACGAGCGTACGGATCAAACCATCAATCCCATTGGCGGAGACTTCCTGCGCAAACTGATTGCGATAACTTTCCACGAGCCAGATACCGAGCACGTTGACGTCATAAATTTTCCAACCTTCGGCGCTCCGCTGCAGTCGGTAATCGAGCTGGATGGGCTCGCTGCGGGGGCGCAGAATTTCGCTGCGCACGACGATCTCGGTATCCGCCGGGTCCGCCCGCAATGGCCGCAGGCGCAAGGTCACGTCGCGGGCACTTGAGAGCGCGCCGGAGTAGGTCCGGAGTAACAAGGCGCGGAATTCGGCCATCAGCTGCTTTTGCTGCTCGGGCGTGGCCTGGCGCCAGTTGCGGCCCACGGCGAGCGCGGTCATCCGCGCGAAATCCACCTTCGGCATCACGGTCGCGTCGACAAACTCTGCGACACGCCGCAAATCCCCGTTTTGGATGTCACGATCGGTCCGAATCCGCTCTAGCACATCATTACTGAGCCGCTGGACCATCAGATCCGGGGCTTCGATCGCTCCGGCCACTCCTGCCGCTGACCCTGCCGCAGACCCCGCTGTACCACCGACCTGAGCGAGCGCTGGAGCCGATCCCACGAAACTGCCCGCCAAGCAGACACACCAAGTCAGTACCGCCAGTAATGACGATCGGACCACGACCGTCAGGCGACGTGCGTGCCAGGAACTTGTTTGGATACGAAACATATCGGTCAGGCTCTGAGAAGTTAAAAGTGGACGTGAATCAGGCTTGAGTCGGCCTCAGCGTCGCGAACCTTTCCGAGGACGGGGTGGTGGATCACCATCCCAAATCTGGGATTCGCGACGTTGCAGGTAGGCATCCCGAATAAACAAATAACGGTCGATCGAAATTTCGTTAAAAAGTCGATCACCGCTCAGGACGCGGGCCCGCGCATCGACCAGTCGGGTTGTCATGATGGCATTTCGCGCTCCTGGGTCGGGTAAGGCCCGAAACGGATTGGCCTGAAGATCACCAGCGATGGTTCCCACCGCGTCGCGTACCGAGCCTGGCCCAAAGAGAGGCAAGACGAGGTAAGGCCCCTCGGGCAATCCCCAGCGTCCGAGCGTTTGCCCAAAATCTTCTTTGTGCTTAGGCAAGCCAAAGTCTGAGGCCAAATCGGCGATGCCCCCGAGGCCAAAGGTGGTGTTAATCGCGAACCGCAATGCATCCGAACCCGCATCGCGGGGCTTGCCCTGAAGCAGGTTATTGGTCGCGGTCCAGAGGTCGCCGACGTTGCCAAACACGTTACCGATGATTAAGCGAACCGGTGGTGGGACAACCGTGTCGTAACCCTTGGCGGCGGGTCGGATCAGCCAGTCATCCAACTGCTGATTGAACTCGAGCGTGACGCGATTGATCGGCTCGAACGGATCATTCACGGGTGGGACGTCGAAGTCATCATCTGACGCCTGGAGACCAACCCCTTCCTGGATGGGCGTCGTGGGCTCGACGTTCGTCTGGGCCAGCGACACTGGCTCAGTTGTCTCAACCGGCAACGGCTGTGCATGCGCAGGTACCGCCCCAATCGCCCATAAGGCAAGGCAAGCTGAACTGCAAACGGCCGCGATTCGGCGACTCAAAAACGTCATGGCTTTGCCGCCTTACCCGAACCCGCCGACGATGGCTCGGCTGCCTTCGAATACAAAAACTGGCTGATGAGATTTTCTAATACGACCGCGGATTGTGTCATCCCAATGGTCGACCCAGCGACCAGCATGCTCGCCTCGCCACCCGGTTCGAGGCCGATGTATTGCTCCCCAAGCAAGCCGGACGTCAAAATTTTGGCCGAGGTGTCCTTGGGAAACTGAAAGCGGCGATCGAGCGAAATCATGACCACGGCCTGATAGGTGCCGTCGTCAAAACTGATCGACTTGACCCGCCCTACCGTGACCCCCGCGCTCTTGACCGGTGCCCGGGGCTTGAGGCCACCCACGTTGTCGAAGCGGGCTCGAACGTCGAGTGCGTTGCCCAACTCAACGCCACCGAGGTTGGCTACCCGAAACGCAAGAAACACCAGCGCGGCCGATCCTGCGAGTACAAACAGGCCAACCAGAAAATCCGTTTTTTTCCGATCCATTCCTAACCCCTATCGCGTGCCAAACATCAACGCGGTCAACAAGAAATCAAGCGCCAACACGGCCAGTGAGGACACGACAACAGTCTTCGTGGTAGCGCGCGCCACGCCCTCAGGCGTTGGCACCGCATCCCAACCTGTCAATAACGCGACAAAACCTACGGTGATGCCAAAAACCACACTCTTAATGACCCCATTGACGATGTCGTCGACAAACTCGACCCCACCCTGCATTTGCGACCAGAATGCGCCGTCGTCGACTCCAATCATCGGAACGCCAACCAGCCAACCCCCAAGAACGCCTACCGCTGAAAATAGGGCCGCCAGCAGAGGCATGCAAAGGATCGCGGCAGCAAACCGGGGGGCGAGGACGCGCTGAAACGGGTCAACCGCCATCATCTCCATCGCCGCCAGTTGCTCGCCCGCCTTCATCAGTCCAATCTCAGCCGTCAACGAAGTTCCAGCGCGTCCCGCGAATAAGAGGGCGGTCACCACAGGGCCAAGTTCGCGCACCAGCGACAGCGCCACAAGAACCCCGAGGGCCTGTTCGGCACCGTAGCGACGCAACGTATAGTAGCCCTGCAGGCCCAGCACAAAACCCACAAAAAGGCCCGAGACCATGATGATCGCGACCGAGCGGTTACCCACAAAATGCATCTGGTCGATGACTAGACGCGGCCTTCCGAGTGCCATACCGCTCGCCGCCAACAGCCGAACGAAATAACGCGCCGCGCGCCCGGTGTCGACGACGCCGAGGCGAAAACCGCGGCCCAAAGCTGCCACAGCGTCCAAGGCACGGATCGCCCAATTCATCTCAGAGCTCCCTCAAACCCAAGTCTCGAGCCAACGACACTGCAGGATGATGAAAACGCACTGGGCCATCCCGCTGCGCATCAAAAAACTGTCGCGCGAAAGGGTCATCGCTGGCCCGAAGTTCGGACGGTGAGCCCTCGGCCACAATACGCCCGTTGCCCAGCAGGTAGACATGATCGGCAATCGCAAACGTTTCAGCCACATCATGCGTGACGAGGATCGAGGTTGCTCCCAAGGCGTCATTGAGTTCACGGATCAGGGTCGCGATCGTCCCCAGTGAGATCGGATCGAGACCGGCAAAGGGCTCGTCGTACAGGAGTAGTGGCGGATCTAGAGCCATCGAGCGCGCCAGTGCGACCCGTCGGGCCATCCCCCCGGATAGTTCGGAGGGCATCAGTTCGGCAGCGCCCCGTAAGCCCACCGCCTGTAATTTCAGCAACACCAGGTCACGCAAGGCGTGGGCCGGGAGGCGCGCATGTTCACGCAGTGGAAAGGCCACATTCTCAAAGACCGAAAGATCGGTAAACAAGGCGCCGTGCTGGAACAGCATGCCCATGCGCCGGCGCATGTCGAAGAGTTCCTGGCGCTTGAGTTGACTCACATCGCGGCCTTCAAACAAGACCCGCCCCGCAGTCGGGGTGAGTTGCCCACCAAGCAAGCGCAGGATTGTCGTCTTGCCACTACCTGAGCCGCCCATCAAAGCGACAACCTGGCCGCGGGCGAATTGCATGCCGACGCCATCGAGAATTAATCGACCCGCGGACGACGCTTGCTGATCGGGCGCGGGGTACGCGAAAGACACGCCGTCCAGGGCTGCGATCGCATCCGGCGGTGCAGCCAGCTTTGAGTCGGGGATCGGGTGGTTCGAAGTCACGGGCGAATTCTACCCGGACCGTTCTCGCTAGACCGTTCTCCCTATAATCCAACGCATGAAGACTGAACCCGCATTGATCCAGAGTGGATCCGATCAGGCGTCGGCGATGCTGGCGCGCGGCCGACGGGTTTTACAACTCGAAGCCGCGGGGATTGCTGCGCTGGTCCCTCGCTTGGGTGACGATTTTGCTCGAGCCTGCCAGACCCTGCTCCAGTGCCGGGGCCGCGTCATCGTGAGCGGAATCGGTAAGTCGGGCCATGTCGCACGCAAGATCGCTGCAACGTTTGCCTCCACCGGGACGCCGGCCTTTTTTGTCCATCCGGCCGAGGCAAGCCACGGGGACCTAGGGATGGTGACTCGCGATGACGTGTTTCTGGCCCTCTCAAATTCCGGCAATACCGAGGAACTGATGGCGATCGTGCCCTTGATCAAACGGATGGGCGCCGCCTTGATTTTGATGACCGGAAATGTCGAATCCCCGCTGGCGCAGCTGGCCGATATCCATCTGGATGCCCGCGTCGAGCACGAAGCCTGCCCGCTGAATCTGGCCCCGACCACCAGCACCACCGCGGCGCTTGCGCTGGGCGATGCCCTCGCGGTGGCACTCTTGGAGGCACGCGGTTTCTCGGAGACGGACTTCGCCCGCTCCCACCCGGGCGGAATGCTCGGCCGCCGTCTCTTGACCCGGGTGAGTGATGTCATGCGGGCCGGGCCAGCGATTCCGCGCGTGACAGAAAATGCAAGCCTGACCGAGGCATTGCTCGAAATCACGCGCAAACGGATGGGGATGACGCTCGTGGTCACCGCGACCAATCCAGACCAGCTGCTCGGTATCTTCACGGATGGTGATCTGCGTCGATTGCTCGAGCGATCGACCGACCTGGGCTCGA
>CAIPGD010000062.1 GCA_903864485.1 uncultured bacterium
GATTCCCTGGGAAATCGTTCCTGGGGTGACGGCGGCTACGGCGGCTGCGGCCGTTCTTGGACGGAGCCTGACGCGACGCGGTCGGTCGCGGCGCGTGGTGATCGCGACCCCGCGCACAGGGCGCGGAGAAGCGCCCAACCACGGATGGGCACGGTGGCTCGAACCTGACGATACGGCCATCCTCTACATGGCGTCCCACGTCGCCTCCGAGAGTGCAGCGGCTCTGCTAGAGCAGGGCTTCACACCCGCCACGGCGGTGGCCCTGGTTCATGCGGCAACCCGTCCGGACCAGTGGGTCATGCGAACGACCCTTGGGGCGCTTGCCGCTGGACTGGTGCAGGAGCCCGCCGCCGAGGATCGACCCGTGTTGTTGGTGGTGGGAACGCCGGCGGAGGAGACGGGCTCGCGGTCAGTGGCTCTCCAAGAACCCCTTTAAGATCTGCTCAACGCCTCGCCAACGCCTCGCTCGAAGTCTTCCTTAATTGCGTAATCGTCGAGGTTGGTGTGATGAGTTCGGGGTCCACCAGCAGATGCATCAACGCGGGACCTTCGACGGCCATCATTTGATCGAGGGTTGACTCGAGCGTTGCATTGCGCTCGACCCGCTCGCCCCATGCGCCGTAGGCGCGCGCCAGCATGGCGAAATCGGGTTGGCCCAGCGAGGATCCAAAAACCCGACCGGGGAAAAACTTTTCCTGATGCATCCGGATCGTGCCGTACATTCCATTATCAACAACGATAACCCGGATTCTCGCCCGCTCGCGCACGGCCGTCGCCATCTCCTGCCCATTCATGAGGAAGCAACCATCTCCCGCGAATGCAAGAACAGTGCGCTCAGGATGCCTGACGGCTGCAGCGATGGCGGCCGGGACTCCATAACCCATCGAACCATTGGTGGGCCCGAGTTGGGTGGCGAACTGACGCCATTGCAGATAGCGGTGAACCCAGATTGAATAGTTGCCAGCGCCGTTGGTGACAATGGCGTCCGCGGTCAATCGGCTGCGCAGAAGCGCCATCAGGTGGTTCATCGACGGCGGGCCTTCGGGGTCCGAGTCCGAGGGCGGGGTATTCCAGCCTGACCACTCCTGGTGCGCAGCCCGCGCATCGTCAGCCCAGGTGGGTGCGGTGTTTCCGGGCATCGCTGCTGCGGCCGCACAAAACTCTCTCATCCCCGACAAGATCGGCAGATCGGCGGCGTACACCCGACCCAACTCATCGGCACCCGGCTGAACGTGGACCAAGGTCTGACGCGGTCGCGGGATGTCGAACAAGGTATATCCGCTTGTCGTCGCTTCACCTAGCCTCGGTCCAATCGCAATGACGAGATCGGCGGCCCGCACTCGCGCCGCGAGGCTTGGCCGGATGCCAAGGCCAACGTCTCCGGCGTAGAGGGGGTGCGTATTGTCGAACAGATCCTGATGGCGAAACGCACAAGCGACAGGCAGCGACCAGTGTTCAGCAAAGCGTTGCAGATCGGCACAGGCGGTGGCGTCCCAACCGCCACCGCCAGCGATGACAATGGGGTTTTGGGCGGCCTGCAAGCGCTGACGCAACTCGTCCATCGCCGAAGGTGAAGGACTTGCCGCGATCCGCCGCC
>CAIPGD010000063.1 GCA_903864485.1 uncultured bacterium
CGCGACGCTTTGCAGACCGCTAACACCGCGATCCGCCCGTTCAAACCGCTTCTGACTTTCCTTCCGGCCGGACTGTCGATCGGTCTGCTTAGTCCGCTATCGTTGATTGCCGTACGCGAACTAATGGGACGCGCACTCGGATGGGAAGCCGTTGCGAGCGTTCAGGCCATTTGGCGATCCGCTGATTGGGTGGCGGCGTTCGTTTCTGGGATGTTGTCGCTGGTGTTTTTACCCCGGATGTCGAGGGCAATATCGGGTTCTGGAGCGACTCATCCGCTGTGGCGCGAAATTGCGGCTGCCGTTCGCTGGTTATGGATTCCCGCAGCGGTGATTCTGGGCGCCATGATCTGGGCTGGGCCGCAGTGGCTGGTGGGGTTGTTTGGTTTGTCGGTGGTGCCAGACCCCGCGGTTTTTGCGACCTTTTTGGTGGGGGAATGGTTGCGAATGGGTTCCTGGATTTTGCTCTATGCGCTCTTCGCGACAGGCTCACAGCGCATCATTGCGGTGGGTGAACTGTGCTCGTTGCCGCTCTTTGCGGGCTTGCTCTGGTTGGTCTGGTTGCTGCGGGCGAATCTGTCGCTCCAGGATGCGGCTTGGGCCTACCTCTGCGCGTACGTCGTCTACCTGATCTTCAACGGCTGGGCGATTCGGCGCGCGCTCTATAATCGAACGGATGAACCCAAGCCATGAAAGCCCCGTCGCAACGAATGCTTGATGTCCTCATTGCGGGCCGAGGTCCGGTTGGGCTGGCGCTCGCGATTGCGCTGGATCGAGCGGGGCTTTCGGTCGCCCTCGTTGGTCCGTCTCCGGTGGCACCGAAACCACTAACCTCGCATGACTGGGATCCCCGTGTCTATGCGCTGTCGAGTTCGACGCTTGCTCTGCTCAACGAACTCCATGTGTGGGATCTGGTCGATCTCGATCGCGTTGCACCGGTCTACGCGATGAAGGTTTTCTCGGATGCTGGCGCCGACGCTCAAAGCGTCGATTTCAGTGCCTATTCGGCTGGACTCGATGCGTTGGCACAGATCATCGAGCACCGTAATCTCACACAGGCGCTCGAGCGGGCATTGCGCTTCAGGGACATTCGGGTGGTCGAGAGCGGCGTCGGTGGGGGTGACATTGAGGTGTTTCCTGGTCACGCCGAATGGCGGGCGGAACCCACTTCCGCAGAGCCGCTTCGCGCCCGGCTCCTGATCGGTGCCGACGGTGCGCGGTCAAGGGTCCGTGCGGCGATGGGGCTGGATGGCTCACGACACGAATATGACCAGCACGCGGTCGTCGCGAATTTTCTCGGTGAGCATTCGCATCTGGACACGGCCCGTCAATGGTTCGGCGATGACGGTGTACTTGCACTGCTTCCCCTGCCGCTTGACGAGCAACGCCGCGGGCGCGTCAGCCTGGTTTGGTCGGTCTCGGGCGAGCGAGCGGCTGAGCTCATGGCCCTGACTGCAGAGGGCCTGGCTGTAACCGTCTCCAATGCAGTGCATGGGCAATTCGGGCGGTTCGAGCCCCTGAGTTCTGCGCAGTGTCTCCCACTCATGCGCCTTTCAGCGCGTGCGCTCGTCGCGTCGCGCGTCGCGCTAGTGGGCGATGCGGGTCATGTCATACACCCGATGGCCGGGCAGGGGATGAACCTCGGATTTGGGGATGTAGCGACCCTGGCCCGGGTGTTGGGTCAACGCGAGGCGGAACGTGATTGTGGCGAAATCACCTTGCTTCGGCGCTATGCCCGAGCACGGGCAGAGCCAGTCCTTGCGATGACACTGGCCACTGACGGTTTGTATCGAATGTTCTACCAGGCGCCCGCGCAGATTGCGCCGCTTCGAAACCTCGCCTTCCGGGCGCTCAACCAACTCGCGTTTGCCAAGCGCTGGATGGTCACCCAGGCCGCTGGGGCCACCCCTTGATGAAAGGATTTCCAATGGATTTGACCACTTGTTTTAAAACGATTTCTCGGGCGATTGATCGCCGTTGGGCCGCCTTCGCCGTGGCCCTTTTCGTAGCGACCTCCGGGCCCGTAGCGGCCAATACCGATGTGGTGCGCTCAGCCGTTGAGTCCTGGTTGAAAGGGATGAAGGTCGGGGTGGCCGTGGAGGGTGTCCAGAAGACCCCAATTGCCGGTCTGTATGAGGTACGCCTTGGCAGCGAAATGATTTATGTCGACGAGAAAGGGCGCTACGGTCTCGTCGATGGCCGTCTGATCGACCTGAAGTCCAATCGCAACATCACGCAGGAGCGCATCGATGAATTGATGCGAATCAACTTTTCAGACCTACCGCTCGACCTTGCACTCAAGCAAGTCAATGGCAATGGTAAGCGCGTACTCGCCGTGTTTGAGGATCCTCGCTGCCCGCATTGCCGGAACCTGCGCCGCGAGTTGATCAAACTCGAAAACGCAACGATCTACACCTTTCCGTATCCAATCCTTTCGCAAGAATCGGAAGACAAAAGCCGCGCTGTGTGGTGTTCGACTGGGTCTGATCGGATGAAGGTCTGGAACGACCTGGTGATGGACGGAAAGAGCCCCGAAGAACCTAAGTCGTCCTGTGAATCGCCCATCACACGCCAACTTGAGCTCGGCCGAAAGTACAAAATCTCGGGTACTCCGACGATTTTCTTCAGTAATGGCCGCCGCGTACCCGGTGGACTCTCCGGGGACCGTCTGCGTCAGATGGTCGATGAGAACTCAACCAAGGGTTGACGGTTGAGGGTTGAGGTTAGGGGTTAAGAGTTCTTGGCGGCTGTGGTGGAGTTTCGCCGCGTGGCCACAACAGCCACAATCGCCCCGGTGAGCGCATCCTTCCGGCCAGATCTGCCGCACTCTGCCCATCAACGGCGTCAAAGCCCCAAAAAAAGTCCGCCCGCACCGGACCTCGAATCGCCCCGCCTGTGTCTTGGGCAATGACCAAGCGCTCGAGAGCGCCTTCGCGTCCGGGATGGTTCGTGCTGACATAGAGCATCGTTCCCAATGGGAGTGCTTTTGGATCGATAGCGGCCGATCGCGTGGGGGTTAAGGCCACACCGAGCGCACCCAGCGGGCCTTCATCTGCCTCACGGGGTGGCGGAAGTTCGCGAAAAAACACGAAACTCGGATTGGTTGCCATGACAGATCGAGCCTCATCGGGATGAGTTCGCAGCCAGTCCCGGATCGCTGGTGCGGTCGCCTGGCCGATTTGCAGCGCACCCCGACGGATGAGTTCCCGACCAATCGGATAGTACGGGCGACCATTCTGATCCGAATAGCCGACCCTTAAAACAGAACCATCCTCGAGGCGAACTCTGCCCGACCCCTGGATTTCCAGAAAGAATGCGTCTACTGGATCATCGACCCAGGCCAGTGGCTTAACAGGTGTCTGGTTCTCGATTTCGGTTCGATCGCCATACGGTACGACCCGGGGTGGACCTTTTGCCGACGCCACAAGGCGGCCACGCATGCGGAGATTTTTGGTCTCTGGATAGACCGAACCAAGATCCAGGATGATTAGATCGTCGGGGCGGCCCCTGATGGGGATGACGAATCGTCCACTGCGCTCTCGCGAACCGCGCAGCAAGGGTTCGTAGTACCCGGTAATCAAGCCTTCAAAGCTGGGAGGCGTGGCGGTGACTCCGTTGGTGGCGGGTCCGCCAGTCGCGGCCTCGCTGCCTTCAGTTGCCCCGACCGATTCAATCGCCCAAGGCATGAATCGCTCCTCGAGCCAACCGCGCAATTCGGCCAGCTCCTGGGGCATCGTGGCCGCGAGTCGGCAGGTTACCTGTAGGCCTAGCTGACCCGATGACCCGTCCGGGGCCTGGGAATTACCGCACTGTCGTTTCAAAGCCTTCGACAGACCCGAGAGGTCATCATTGGCCCAGCCTGGAAGTCTGGCGAATTCGGTGGGCGTAAACCGGGCCTTGCGGGCTGCGGCGAGCGGCGGAGTCGGCGCCGGCACCACAGCGGGGGCTGTCGGCGGGCTCGGGGCGGGGGCTGTCGGCGGGCTCGGGGCGGGGGCTGTCGGCGGGCTCGGGGCGGGGGCTGCAGGAGCTGAAACCACGATCGGTCGGGTTGCGCAACCGCCCAGGATCATCGCGATCGCTAGCACGAACAACCCAACCGCCTGCGCGCGGCCCCAGCGCCGGTTAAACTGCGGTGCTATGTGGGTCATCTACCTTGAAGCCTTCGCGGTTGCCGCTCTGATGGTGTTTTTCGTCTGGTGGACGATGCGCGGCAAAAAATAACGCGCCAACTCAACGCGGCCCGACTCAGCGCGGCTCGACTCAGCGGTCCAGACCCGCTTAATGCAGAGAGCCTGGGGTGCGCAGCGCGAATTCAGGGATTGGCGCATCAAAGCGCTCGCCGTCTTCGGCGACGAAGAAAAAGCTGCCTTGCATCGAGCCGGTTTTTGTCGGCAGAGGACAGCCGCTGGTGTACTCAAACTTCTCGCCTGGACGCAGCAGAGGTTGGTGGCCGACAACCCCCAAGCCTTTCACTTCCTGGCGACGCCCCATGGCGTCATCGATCATCCAGTGCCTTGAAATAAGTTGCACCGGCACGGTGCCCTCATTGGCAATTCGGACCGTGTAGGCGAATGCATAGATCCCATCATCTGGGCTCGATTGATCGGCCAGGAACTGGGGCGTCACCTCAATCTCGACGGCGTACTTGCTCATAGGTACCAACTCATGTTCGCGACTGGCTAGAATCACCGATCCTGCAGCGAACTGCATTATGAAGGGGATCGATTCATGAGTGCTCAGTCCAGTGGACCTTTTCGGATCGCCCCCAGTATCCTTTCGGCAGATTTCGCCCGTCTGGGTGAGGAAGTACGCGCGATTGAGGCTGCTGGCGCCGATCTGCTCCATTTCGACGTCATGGATAACCATTACGTACCGAACCTCACGGTGGGTCCGATGGTCTGCGCGGCTTTGCGTCCGCTGGTCGAAATCCCGATCGATGTGCATCTGATGGTCTCGCCCGTCGACCGCCTGATCGTCGACTTCGCCAAAGCGGGTGCGAACCTGATCACCTTCCACCCCGAAGCCTCCGACCACGTTGACCGTAGCTTGCAACTGATTCGGGACCAGGGTTGTCGTGCGGGGCTCGTACTTAATCCGGCGACCCCTCTCAACTGGCTCGACCATGTGATGGATCGTC
>CAIPGD010000064.1 GCA_903864485.1 uncultured bacterium
AACGGTTGTTCTGCCTTTTCATGCCAATCTGGTGGAGGCGGCAGTCCGCGCAAATTGCGTGGTGCAACCATTAGCGTTGCGCTACGAAGATGGGTCAGGTCAGCGCTCTACAGCGGTGGATTTTGTCGGTACCACGACGTTCGCGCAGTCGCTCTGGCGGGTTCTTGCGGAACCCATCACGAGGGTGGTGATGGTGCCGCTTGCGCCGCTGACTCCACCCGACGCGCCAGACCCCGCCCAAAGCGCGGGCGTGCGAAATCGGCAAGCACTCGCCAGAGCGGCGGAGGCCGCTGTTCGGCAGACGCTCTTTCCTTTGGCGACGGGCGCTGGGGCTGAGGTCGTGTTGGCGACGGGCGCTGGGGCTGGGGCTGAGTCAGCGTTCGCCCGAGCAGTCGATCTGAATGATGTGACGATCGCGCAGTCGCATCGCGGTCAGCTGACCGCCCCAGACACAGCCCGTATCGAGCGCGATCAGGTTGGGGCGGTTGATCAGACCGAGCGTTGACCAGTGTCCGCAAATCACCGTGACTTCGGCGGTTTTGCGCGAGGGGCAGTCAAACCAGGGGACGTGTCCGACAGGGCCGGCGCCAAGGGCTTCCTTGGCCGCGAACTCCATGGTTCCCGATGGTGTTGCATAGCGGATTCGTGTCAGGGCATTCACGATGACTCGCAGTCGGTCGTTGCCGCGCAGTGAGGGGTTCCAGGCGTTCGGTAAATCACCATACATGGCTGCCAGAAAGTCACGCCAGCCTGGGCCTCTCAATTCCGCCTCCACTTCGCCCGCCAATGCGAGCACCTCGGTTGCGCTCCAGCTCGGTACGACTCCCGCATGAACGAGTAGGTGTTCTGCAGCGAAATGTGCGAGGGGACGATGGCGCAGCCACTGGAGCAATTCTTCACGGTCGGGTGCGGAAAGGATGGGGTTCAGCGTGTCGCTTCGGTGCACACGGCGAACCCCGGCCGCAACAGCAAGCAGGTTCAGGTCATGATTGCCAAGCACAACGGTGGCTTGATCGCCTAATGCACGCACGCGGCGCAAGGCGCCCAGCGAGTCGGGCCCGCGGTTAACGAGGTCGCCCGCGAACCAAAGTGCGGGCTGCGTTTGGTGATTGTCACCGGCACTGCGATCAATCTGCTCGAGCAGACGATCAAGTGCATGACAGCAGCCCTGAAGGTCGCCGATGACGTAAATGTCAGTTGGGTTCATCGCACTTTGTGGCATGGTTCAACAGGCCGTTACACTAGCGCGGCTGAGTGTTTTTGGGCGGCCCAGTTTCTGGTTTCTGTTCTGGATTCGACGGTTTATTGATGATTGATTCAATCCTGCCTGTCATTCTTTGCGGCGGTAGCGGTACCCGCCTTTGGCCCCTGAGCAGGGAGTCATTGCCGAAGCAATTCGTTCCGCTTGTCGGTGGGAGAAGCCTCTTGTCGGCCACCCTTGAGCGGTCCGCACGCGTTGCAAATTGGGGCGTCGACTTGAGCTTGCCTCGGAAGCCTGCAGTACTTTGTGTTGCCAACGAGTCGCACCGTTTTTTGGTCGCTGATGAATGTGACCAGGCCGGCGTAGCAGGCACCATCCTGCTCGAGCCCCGAGGGCGCAATACTGCCGCGGCGATGGCCTGTGCGGCGTATTACGCGATGACCAAGGCGTCTGAGTCTCAGCCGGACCCGCTGCTGCTTTTTCTGCCGTCGGATCAATACGTTCCAGATGTTGAATCATTTCGGCAGACCGTCATTTCGGGCGTAGCAGCAGCGCGTGAGGGATGGTTTGTGACGTTCGGTGTCGTACCCGTCCAACCGTCGACGGCATACGGTTACATTCAGTATGGTGATTCGATTGTCGAGCACTGTCGCGACGATATTCGAAACGACATTCGCAACGATGTGCGTAGCGATGTGCGTAGCGATGTGCGCAGTGAGGTGCGCAAGGTCGTGCGCTTCGTCGAGAAACCCAACGCGCTGAAAGCGGCCGAGTTGTTGGCGCGCGGTGATCACTGGTGGAACGCTGGCATTTTTTTGGTAAGCGCGAAAACCCTGCTCGCAGCCCTGGAGCGTCATGCGCCGGATATCTTTGAAGTCGCTGGGCTCGCGATGCACGGTGCCAAGGTAGACGGACATTTCTTGCGCCCGGACCCTTCTGAGTTTTTGAATATTCGCTCAGAAAGTATCGACTATGCGGTGCTTGAACATCATGATCGGATTGCCGCGGCGCCCTTTGCTGGCGCCTGGAGCGACGTCGGTAGCTGGAATGCCGTCGCGGAGCTGGCCGATGCTGATTCCGAGGGCAATCGTGCGGTCGGACAAACCTTGGCGATTGATTGCCAGCGCACTTACCTGCATGCGCCTCATCGTGTCGTTGTCGCGCTGGGTCTGTCAGATGTCCTGGTCATCGACACGCCGGATGCGGTTCTGGTGGCTAGTGCCTCTGAGGCAGAGCGCGTCAAGGATGTGGTGTCAAAACTGCGTGAGCGAGGTCTTTCGGTGGCCACCCAACATCGACGCGTCGCGCGTCCCTGGGGCGAATATGACGCAATCGATTCGGGTGATCGTTTTCAGGTGAAGCGCATCACGGTGAAGCCCGGCGAGCAACTCTCTCTGCAGATGCATCATCACCGGGCCGAGCATTGGATCGTTGTGCGCGGGACCGCGCGCGTCACGCGTGGCGATGAAACCTTTCTGTTGTCAGAAAATGAAAGCACCTACATTCCACTGGGCACGGTACATCGATTAGAAAACCCTGGCCGGGTGCCGCTGGAAATGATTGAAGTGCAATCAGGTAGTTACTTGGGCGAGGACGATATCGTCCGCTTTGAAGATACCTATGGACGTGTTGTTCCCCCTCCCGGAGAAGCCCCATGAACCAAGCCCAGACCGGTAGCGACCCATCGGGTAACGCGCCTTTCGAGTTAGAGCACCTTGACGGTTCGATTTTCAAGGCCTACGACATCCGTGGCATCGTCGATCGGACGTTGACGGAAGGCGCCGTATTGCATATCGGCCGCGCTCTGGGCCTCGCGATTTTGCGCGGTGCTCATCAAGCGCGTGGTGCTGGCGCAGGCCTTAGTCCGGCGGGCCGACCGGCCATTTCATTGGGTCGTGATGGTCGCCTTTCCGGGCCAAGGCTGGCGCAAGCGCTCGGTGACGGATTGCGCGATGTCGGGGTCGACGTGATTGATCTGGGTTGTGTAACGACCCCGATGACGTACTTCGCCGGCTTTGAGCTGGGGACGGGCTCTGCCGTCATGGTCACGGGCAGTCATAACCCGCCTGATTACAATGGACTCAAGATGGTGGTCGCCGGTGAAACGCTGCACGGTCAAGCCATTCAGGGCTTACTTGCGGCCATCCGCGACGGCGTAACCTCGGATGACCAGATGCCCGATCTGGCTGCTCGCGGGCATTTGCATCAAGAGGATATTGCTGGGAGGTATCTGAATCGAGTCGCTGGCGATCATCCGGACGCATTGCGCCTTGCTCGTCCGATGCGGATTGCGATTGATGCCGGCAACGGCATTGCGGGGGCGTTTGCGCCCGCGCTATTTCGGGCCTTGGGGTGCGAGGTGATCGAGTTGTTCTGCGAGGTTGATGGTTCTTTTCCGAATCATCATCCGGATCCGGCACACCCTGAAAACCTTCAGGATCTGATCCTGGCGGTTCAATCTCAAGACGCTGAACTTGGGTTGGCGTTTGACGGTGACGGCGACCGGTTGGGCGTTGTAACTCGAACGGGCAATATCATCTGGCCCGATCGGCAGCTGATTTTGATGGCGCGCGATGTGCTGTCACGCCGTCCTGGTGCCGACATTATTTTTGATGTGAAGTGCTCACGCCATGTTGCCCAAGAAGTGCGTGCGGCCGGTGGAGTCCCTGTTATGAATGCGACTGGGCATTCCTTAATTAAATCCCGTTTGCGGTCGACCGGTGCCCCATTCGCTGGCGAGTTAAGTGGGCATTTGTTTTTTGCAGAGCGTTGGTATGGCTTCGATGACGGTCTGTACGCAGGTGCACGTCTGCTGGAGATCTTGTCCCGCTCAAAGAATGCGTCTGAGGTTCTGGATGCGATTCCTCAGGATCAGTCGACGCCAGAGCTTCAGGTGAAGCGCCCCGAGGGTGAAAACCATCGCTTCGTCGCCCAACTGCTGCAGACAGCCCCACTCGCCGGAGAGCGCGAACGGATCACAATCGATGGCTTGCGGGTGGAATTTGAAGACGGCTTTGGACTCGTGCGGGCGTCCAACACCACGCCGGTGCTGGTCTGTCGTTTCGAGGGGGACAGCGTGCAGGCGTTATCGAACATTCAGGCGCAATTTGCCCAGGCGATGCGCGCCATTGACCCAACGATCGACTTGCCTTTTTAGCGTCCCAAGCCCGTCCCAAGGTCGGTGCTAGGCCCGACCTAAGCCTGGTAAGCCTCGCGCACTTCGTCGCGCCAGTCGGGGAGGCGTAAGCCGAAGGCCGCTTCGAACCGACTGCAATCGAGCACTGACCAGGCTGGACGTCTGGCTGGTGTGGGCCAGTCGGCGGTTGTGATGGGTTGGATGCTGACATCGAGCCTCGCCGCCGCGCAGGCTTCCAACGCGAATTCGTACCAGGTCGTATGACCCGAGGCGGTCAGGTGGTAGAGCCCCTCGCGCCCGGGCTCGCCCCAGAGCGCCAATGCGGCATCGATCGCGGCTTGGGCCAGGCTGGAGGCATGGGTGGGAGTGCCCTGTTGGTCGGCAACGACCCGCAACGCGCCGCCACCCCGGGCACGGTTCAGAATGGCCTCGGGGAAGCATTTGCCACCGCGCGACCAGACCCATGCGGTGCGCAAGACGAGCGAACGTGCGCCGCTGGCGAGCACCGCCTGTTCTCCAGCGAGCTTGCTGCTGCCATAGACTGAAAGCGGGTCGGGTCGATCGGTCTCGAGCCAGCCGCGGGGTTGACCTGAGACGGGGGCAACGACCTCACTGACTGGCGCGACGCCATTGAAAACAAAATCGGTTGACCAGTGGACAAATAGCGCGCCGCAGTCGCGTGCGGCCTCAGCGAGCGAACGTGGGGCTTCGGCATTCAATGCGTTGGCCCCTGCCGGATCAGACTCCGCGGCGTCGACAGCGGTCCAGGCGGCTGGGTTGAAGATGATGTTGGGCGCGATGGCGCGGACGGTGTCTACGATCGCTTCGGGATTGGTCAGGTCGAGTTGTTGACGATTCAGTGCAACGACTTCGCCATGTTCAGCAAGCCGCTCGACCAAGGCCCGGCCGACCTGGCCGCTGGAACCCGTGACCAGAAATATAAGGGCCATCGTGATTGATACTGAGGCCGCCAATTGAACCGATCTCGAAGATTTCAGCCTGACTTAATCGGGGGGCCTGTTCATCCTTCGGCGATAGTCGGGCTTCGGTGCCTGCGAGGGGCCAATCGATACCAATTTCAGGGTCATTCCACAAAATAGATCGCTCGCCGGGCGTATACCGAAAGGCGTCGACTTTATAAAAAA
>CAIPGD010000065.1 GCA_903864485.1 uncultured bacterium
AACCCGCTCGCAGCCAGCTGGGCCATGAGGGTCTTGGTGGGCACCGTGGTGCGGTGCGCAAGGTTATGAAACGTGCGGAGATAACCCATGATCGGTCTATAGAGCCACCGCAGTCCGTAGTGGCCACTGTATGCGTGGAAATTTGTTCTGAAATCTGTCGTGACCGGTAACTTCAGACGACGCGCCGCCTGCAATGCCGACCAACCCAAGGGCCCTTCAGTCGCAATGTGAACGACGTCGGGCCGCTGGAGGGTCCACTGCTGGATCAAAAAACGCTTGGCCGGCAGCCCCATCCTCAACTGGCTGTAGCGTGGGATCTGCACGCCATGAACCAAAAATTCTTCGATGGGCAGACGGCCATTCAGCCGGCCATTCAGCGGGCTGGTCAGATCGGCTTGAGGTAACTTTTGACCAACCCGCTCATGACCCTGACGGGGCCGGATCAAGGTGATCTGGTGTTGGCGCGCCTGCAACCGCCGAACAAGCTCGGCCAGTGTCATTGCCACCCCGTTCACTTCGGGCGGGTAGGTCTCGGTGACAAAGGCGATCCGCAGCGGCCGCTCGGGTAGGGTCTCGGGATTGGCGCGCGAGCTTTCAGGTTCTTCAAGCATGCTTGAAATTCTGCGTTCGGACTGAGACAATATGATGACAGGCGAGGGGCAGCAAGGGTCGCAACCGACCCCATTCGAATCTACGAAATCTTGACATCAATTCGTCATTTTTCTGTCACCAAGACGTCACAAACCAAAGCCAAGATGGCACGGTCACCTTTTTTGATAGGTCTCACGTGAAAGAGTTTTTCAAGTCGCTCGAAGTCCTGCGCTGGGACGATCATCGCTATTACCACCATTGCCGCATCAACCAAAGCTTGCACCTTCTGAGCGCCCTGTGCTTTGTCACGGCCTACGGGTTGCTGTTCGTTGATCCCGCCTATGCGGCCTTGCTGGCCTGGGGTGTCTCGATGACCAGCCGCCAAGCCGGACATTTTTTCTTCGAGCCCAAAGGCTACGACGAAGTTAACCAGGCCACCCACGAACACAAAGAAGAGATCAAGGTTGGCTACAACCTGATGCGCAAGGTCGTGCTGATGGGACTCTGGGCCGCGAGCCCCCTGGTGGTCTGGTTCGAACGCGATCTGTTTGGCACGCTCCCCGCCTGGACCACAATGGCCGAGTACTGGCACTCGGTTGGACTGGTCTGGTTCGCGATCGGCGTCGGCGGCCTGCTGTTCCGTGTGGCCCAACTACTGATCATTCGTGATGCGATGACCGCGATCGCTTGGGCCTTCAAAATCATTACGGATCCATTTCACGATATCAAGATGTATCACGCAGCCCCCCTCTTCCTGCTGCGGGGCCAGCGGATTGATCCGATGGATCACGTCACCGATCCCGAAGGTCGGCACGCCTGAGCGTCGCCCGATCAAACAAAAAAGGCGGAATCAGGTTCCGCCTTTTTTTCGCCTGCGAAGTGCACCGAAGTGAACCTAACTCTTCAACCGCGACGTCTCGCCCACATTTCGCGGAAGATGCCCCGGCGGATTTCCTTGTTGCTCAGCTGCGATCCGTCCCACCACCAGCCGTCGCGGCGCATGGCCTGCGCCGCCCGACAAAACCGGTCAGTCACTTCCTCAAAATCGGTCGCGCTGTAGTTCAGACTGAAGATCATTCGGCCGCTACCGACCCAGCTTAACAGCAAGCCCTCGGCGCGCAGATAGAACTGGAACATCCAGTTGTAGCGCGAAGGCGTGTCATATAAGACCGTCCAAACGGTCGACATATTGGTCACCCGAACCGGCACACCGGCCTGTTTCAGTCGCTTATTCATCAACTCGGCCCGGTCGTTCCAGGTTTTGTCCAGATCGGTATAGATTGCCTGAACTTGCGGCGTCTCAAGGCGCTCGAGAAACGACAGCATCGCCCCCGCAACCTGCGGTAACGCGTTGAAGGTCCCGCGCGCGAAACAGAGATCGGCCGGACGCTTTTCATCAAAGCGCTGCATCCACTCGCGCTTGCCACAGACCACCCCGACGGGCAATCCGCCGCCCAGGGTCTTGCCGTAGGTCACCAGATCGGCCTGGACGCCGAAGTATTCCTGAGCACCTCCCGGGGCCAACCGGAACCCAAGGAACACCTCATCAAAGATCAACGCGATACCGCGCTCGGTACAGATCCGGCGCAATTTTTGTAACCAGGCGGTGTAGGCCGCGCGATCGAAACCGGCCCGACGCGAGCTGTCGACCAGGGTGGAGTCGCCCGGCGCGCTCACATTCGGGTGCAAGGCCTGCAGCGGGTTGATCAACACACACGCAATGTCGCGGCGCTTCTCAAGGACGCGCAGAGACCGCTCCGAAAGATCTTGCAGGGTGTACGTTTGCCGCGGCGGCAATGGATTGCCCGGACCGGGCTGAACATCCTCCCACCAGCCATGATAGGCACCACAAAACCGGACCAAATGGGTACGCTTGGAGTGATATCGGGCGACACGAACGGCCTGCATCACCGCCTCGGTACCCGACATATGAAAGCTCACCTCGTCGAGGCCAGAGATGACCCGCAAACGCTTGATCACTTCAAGCACCACAGGGTGATACGTACCGAGCACCGGGCCCAGGTCAGCGACCCGCGCGATGCCCTCGGCAATCGTTTCTTTATAGAAGTCGTAACCAAAAACATTGACGCCGTAGGAGCCCGTCAAGTCCATAAAGCGCTGGCCATCCAGATCTTCAAGGGTGACCCCCGACGAGCTCTGAACAAAACTCCCCAGCTTGAGATGGCTACGCAAATACGGGCTGAACTGAAAAGGCACCCGATAGCGACCGGTAAACTGCATGTCCGGTAGATAATCGCGGGCTTGATCACTCATTGCGATGGTCTTGGCGTGGCGCTCGCCAAGCAACTGGCAGAGGTCGGCAAAGCCCGAGCGCCGGTGTGCCACGATTTCGGGGGGGGCATCGTCGGCCGCGAAGAAGTTGGCCTCGTCGTAGCTGTAACCCGGACTCAGCGAAGCCCCGCGCTTGGCCATTCTGGAATGTCCAGCAAGCGACCGGTGCTTGGCCCGCGAAAGCGCGATACGTTGGGCGGCGGCAGGCCAGGCCGCAGCCATCGTACCGAGCGCCAATGCCGACATG
>CAIPGD010000066.1 GCA_903864485.1 uncultured bacterium
CCCGAACCCGGCCCAACGTGGTTGCGATCTTTTTAGAGGCGATTCAGGGCGAAGGTGGAATTCAGCCCGCAGACATCGCATACCTGCACGCTGCCCGCCGCATCTGCGACGCCAAGGGGTGGTTGTTGATGATTGATGAAGTCCAGTGCGGGACAGCACGGACTGGTCGCTGGTTTGCACATCAATGGGCTGGCGTACTGCCCGACGTCATGCCGCTGGCCAAGGGACTTGGGTCGGGGGTCCCGATCGGCGCCGTCGTCGCTCATGGCGCTGCGGCTGCGGTATTTGGACCTGGCAATCACGGCACGACCTTCGGTGGCAATCCGCTCGCAATGCGGGCCGGACTGGCCACGATCGCGGCGATCGAGGCCGAGGCCTTGATGGCCAACGCACAGGCGCAGGAAGCGCGGATTCGGGCAGGCCTCACCCAGGCGCTGGCCGGACTTCCGGGGTTGCGCGAGATTCGTGGCCGTGGCTTGATGCTGGGCATCGAGCTCGACCGCCCCTGCGGCGAAATCGTTGGGCAGGCGTTGCAGGCCGGATTGGTGCTCAACGTGACCGCCGATCGGGTCATCCGACTGCTCCCCCCCCTGATTTTCAAGGACGAGCACTCCGACCAACTGGTCGCGACGCTGGCACCACTAGTGCGTAATCTGCTCGAGCAACACCCATGAACTTGTCCACGCCGACCCTGCCGACCCGGCATTACCTTAGCTTTGATGCGCTCAGTGCGGCTGAGTACGCCTACCTGTTTGATCGCACGCGAATCATCAAGGCACGGTTCAAGAGATACGAAACGTATCACCCGCTGGCCGATCGTACTTTGGCGATGATCTTCGAGAAGCACAGCACGCGAACCCGCCTCTCGTTCGAAGCCGGCATGCACCAAATGGGCGGTTCTGCGATTTATCTGAACACCCGCGACACCCAACTGGGCCGGGGCGAGCCCGTTGAAGACGCGGCGCAGGTGATTTCCAGGATGGTGGATCTGGTCATGATCAGAACCTTTGAGCAGGACATCATTGAGCGCTTCGCGGCGAATTCAAGGGTGCCGGTCATCAACGGCCTGACCAACGAATTTCATCCCTGCCAGATTCTCGCGGATCTGTTCACTTACCAGGAACATCGGGGCCCGGTCACTGGGCAGACAATCGCCTGGATTGGTGACGCCAACAACGTGTGCCGCACCTGGATGCAAGCGGCCCGGTTGCTGAATTTCAGACTGCATATCTCGACACCGCCAGGCTATGAGCTTGATTCGCAGCAACTAAGCCACTTTGATCCTGAACAGGTACAGCAGTTCAGTGACCCGATGAAAGCCGTGGCCGGCGCGTCACTGGTGACCACGGACGTCTGGACGAGTATGGGTTTTGAAGCCGAAAACGAAGTGCGCCTGAACGCCTTCGCAGACTGGCAAGTCGACGCGGACATGATGCGCGCGGCTGGGCCTGACGCGCTATTTATGCATTGCCTGCCCGCACATCGGGGCGAAGAAGTGACGGGTGAGGTGATTGATGGCCCACAGTCCGTGGTGTGGGAGGAGGCGGAAAACCGCCTCCATACCCAAAAGGCGCTGATGGAGTTTCTGCTGCTCGGCGAGATGAGCGACGCGCCCTGACTGCCCCCTAGGGCCCGTCAGTCGAGGTGATTTCGCATCCGGGCGGCCAGATGCTTGCGTGCGCGGTGCAGCCGGACCCAGCAATTGGCTTCGGTGATCGAGAGCTTTTCGCAGACTTCGCTGGTGGCCAACCCTTCAAGGGCCTGCATCCGAAAGACGGTTTTCAAATTCTCTGGCATCACGTCGATCTCGCGTTCGAGTGCGGCCCGCATCCGGGCGTTGGCAACTGCCCGCATGGGATCGGTCGAATCGTCGGCCCAGTCGAGCCCCAAGCCCGAGCTCGAACCGATCCGATCCAACGAATCGGGTTCGTCATCGTCGCCTGATATCGAGACATAGCGCGTTTCGCGGCGAAAGATGTCCTGAATTTTGTGATTCAGGATTCCGATCAGCCAGGTCTTCAAGCTTGATTGCCCCTGAAAGCGTTCGAGACTGGCAACTGCGGCCAGCATGGCGTCTTGCACCGCGTCCTCAGCCAGCGCTTCGTCACGCACTTTGCGACGGGCAAAACGCACTAGCGCTGGGCGATGCTGTGCAAGCTCGTCAACCGAATACCGGTGGCCATGCACTAGGACATCGGGCTCCGGTGCGGAGGGTGATTCGACCCGACCAGCCTCGGCAAGGAGCGCCGCTGCGAGGTCAATACTGACCTCATCAGGCACGATATCGAAATCCAGATCCAGATCCAGAGTGGCCGCGGCGTCTTGTTCAAGCATGGTCAGCATAGAAATCACCCGAAAGCATTTCGTTGTAAGTTCACGTAGTGTGTCGCGCCCACCTCGCAGAGTGATCTCGTGAAGATCACGAATTGGTCTCGACGCACAATTTCCCAGGACTGCGATGCCCCAATCCAATGAACGCCAAATCCTGATCGTCGAGGATCAAGCTGACATCGCCGATCTGATCGCGATGCATGTGCGCGATCTGGGCCACCGGGTTGAGGTGGTCTATGACGGTGATGCGGGCTACGAGCGCGCGCGGTCCGGCGATTTCAACCTCATCGTTCTGGATGTGATGCTGCCCCGCCGAGACGGTCTCGACGTGCTGCGCACCCTTCGCATGGATCGGGTGACAACCCCCGTCCTGATGCTCACCGCTCGCTCGAGTGAACTGGATCGGGTGTTGGGGCTTGAACTCGGCGCGGACGACTACCTCACGAAGCCGTTCTCGGTCATGGAACTCACTGCGCGAATCAAAGCAATCCTGCGGCGCGCGGATCTTGCAGCAGCGCCCAAGGCGTCCACAGATGAGGTCCGGATCGAAGTGGGCGACTTACAGATCGACCCGAACGCCCACGAGGTACGCCTGCATGGCAAGACAATCGCACTCACCGCCAAAGAGTTTGACCTGTTGCACTATCTAGCCCGGCACCCCGGACGCGCATTCAACCGGACGCAACTTCTGGATGCAGTTTGGGGCACGACGTTTGAGGGCTACGAACACAACGTCAACACTCACATCAACCGCCTCCGATCCAAGATCGAAGCAGACCCTGCAAACCCTCGCTATGTGCTCACCGTACGGGGTTTGGGTTATCGATTTGTCGACACCCGATGAACTCACTAGGAGGGCGGGTCCTGATGCTGATCGCGGTCTTCTCGATGCTCTTGGCATCGTTGATTGCGACCGTTGGCCACCTGACCTACCGCGACTACCGGAGCGAATTAGTTAGCGCCAGAGCGGATGGATTTGCCAAACAAATTCTGGCCTCGTTCCCCGACCTGTGGATGACCTATGCCGCCGACCCCAGCCGGTTTGGTGAACGTTTGCGCGAATTCGTCCTCTTTGAACCCAACACGGGGCTGTATTTACTGGATCGACAAGGTCGGGTGCTGGCAACAGCGGGCGATGTCCAAGGATTCTGGACGCGCTATCGGGTCGATCTTGCAAAACTATTGGACGATTTACACGAGGACCCAACCCGCCCGCTCGAAGGCGATGATCCCGACGACATTGACGCCACCGCCGTGGTTGCGGCGCGCCCCGTATTCGTTGATCGGACCCCTCGAGGTTGGCTCTATGTCGTCGCTCGAGATCCAGAAGTGGACGCCGAGACAGCGCTGGTCATTCGGGGCCATGCCGCGCAGGGTCTGATTAAGATGGTTCTGCTGACTTTAGGGATTGGAACCTTACTAACAGTTGCAATCATTGCGATGCTGGCACACCCGCTCGCGGCCCTGACCTCGGTGGCTGAGAGCATTCGCCGATCGGGTTTCGCAGCCGCAATTCCCGTGCATTTTCCGTATGACGACCGCCAGGACGAAATCGGCCGTTTGTCTCTGACCTTGCACGAAATGTACGACCGATTGCGCCAGGAAAATGAACGAGTACTGCAAAGCGACGCGCGCCGTCGCGACATGGTCGCGGGCGTGAGCCATGACCTGCGTACACCGCTCACCGCGCTGATCGGGCAACTTGAAACCATCCGGCTAAAGGGCGCGTTATTACCCGAAGAAATACGGCTCCGATACTTTGATGCGGCGATGCAAAACG
>CAIPGD010000067.1 GCA_903864485.1 uncultured bacterium
CATCCAGGCCGACCTGTGGGTTCGTTTTCAGCGCATGCGCGGACATGAGGTTCACTTTGTCGGGGCCGACGATGCGCACGGCGCACCGATCATGCTGAAGGCTGAATCGCTCGGAATGACGCCGCAGGAACTCGTCGCCAAGATTGCAGCCGAACGGCCCGCCAGTCTGAATGGGTTTCATATTCGATTTGACCACTGGCACTCAACCGACACCCCCGAGAACGTTGAACTTTCACAGGCGATCTACCTGGCCTTGCGCGACACAGGCTTGGTTGATGTGCGCGAAATTGAACAGTTCTTCGATCCGGTCAAGGCGATGTTTTTGCCCGATCGATACATTCAGGGCGGATGCCCAAAGTGTGGTGCGCCCGACCAGTATGGCGACGCCTGCGAAGTCTGCGGCGCGGTCTATAACGCGACCGAATTGGTCAATCCAAGATCGACGCTCACTGGCGCAACGCCGGTCCTCGCGAAATCGGACCATTATTTTTTCCGACTCAGCGATCCACGTTGTGTGGCCTATCTGAGAGCCTGGTTAAGCGGTGCGTCGACACAAGATGCGCCTCCAGTTCAGACCGAAGTGGCGAACAAAGTCAGGGAGTGGCTCGGCGAAGAAGCAGACGCCAAACTCGCCGACTGGGATATTTCGCGTGATGCCCCTTACTTTGGCATTCCCATCCCCGACGCCCCGAACAAATATTTCTACGTCTGGCTCGACGCACCCATCGGATATCTCGCGGCACTCAAGCACCATTTCGATGCGGGGCAGGCTGCGCAGCACTGGCACGCACAATCGCGAACGCTCCAAAATTTCGACGCGTTCATGAAAGACCCGCAAGTCGAACAAGTGCACTTCATTGGGAAGGACATCGTTTACTTCCACACCCTTTTCTTCCCGGCGATGCTCCATTTTTCGGGCCGTAAATCGCCGTCTGCGATCAATGTCCACGGCTTCATGACCGTGAGCGGCGAAAAAATGTCGAAATCCCGTGGTACGGGGCTTTCGCCTCAGCGCTATCTCGAACTCGGGCTCAACCCTGAGTGGTTACGCTACTACCTCGCAGCAAAGCTCAATGCCCGGGTCGAGGATGTTGATTTCAATCCGGATGACTTCCTGGCCCGAGTGAACTCGGATCTGATCGGCAAGTACGTCAACATCGCGAGTCGGGCGGCTGGTTTTCTGAACAAACGCTTCGATGGTCAGGTGATCGCCACCGGGACCGCTTCGAATGACTCGACCCGATCGCTTGAGTTGATCAAGGGCTTGCGTGGGTCTGCGGACTCGATCGCACACGCCTGGGACGCGCGGGACAACGGTCGCGCAGTTCGCGAAATCATGGCCCTCGCCGATCGTGTGAACCAGTTCGCCGATGAGGTGAAACCCTGGGAACTGGCGCGCAACCCCGATCTGGCCAACGAACTTCAGGCGGCCTGCTCCACGCTGATCGAGGCCTTTCACATCCTGACCGTCTTTCTCCATCCAGTCCTGCCCGCGACGACCGAGCATGCGCTGCGCTTTTTAAATTGCCACCAGCAGATGACGGGCGGGGTTTTACCCTGGTCGGCCTGCCTGCAATTCAACCCAGAGGGCGGTCGTATTGGCGCGTATGAGCACCTGATGACACGAGTGGAAGCCAAACAGATCGACGCGCTCTTTGACGCGCCGCCACAGGCAGCGCCGAGTACCGCTGCGCCAACCCAGGCGGCGCATTCGGCAACGCCAGCAGCAACGTCGACGACATCAGCCTTGCCAACGATCAGCATTGATCAATTCAACGCGGTGGAACTTCGGGTCGCCAGGATCATTGAGGCTGGGCGAGTCGAGGGCTCCAACCGACTCCTGCGGTTAATGCTGGATGTCGGTGAAGACCGCCCACGGCAGGTGTTCTCGGGTATTGCACAGGTCTATGCACCGGAGCAATTAATCAACCGCCTGACGGTATTGGTCGCCAATCTCGAACCCCGAAAAATGAAATTCGGCGTTTCCGAAGGCATGGTCCTCGCCGCAGGATCGGACGAGCCGAAGAACCCCGGGATTTACCTCCTCAATGCCGACTCGGGCGCCCTGCCCGGCATGCGTGTGAACTGACCGTGAAATTGGCCCTGGCAACGTTCCGGCCAAGGCTGCTCCTCGCACTCAGGGGCTACAACCGCGCCGCGTTCGTGCGTGACGTCACTTCGGGGATGACCGTGGGGTTCGTGGCATTGCCATTGGCAATGGCCTTTGGAATTGCCAGCGGGGTCAAGCCTGAACAGGGGCTCATAACCGGGATTGTGGCGGGATTGCTGATTTCACTGCTCGGTGGTTCGCGGGTCCAGATTGGCGGTCCGGCCGGCGCTTTTGTTGCCCTGCTCTATGGCATCGTCGACCGGTACGGTGTCGCCAACTTGCTCATCGCCACCATGATGGCCGGTGGCTTTTTGTTCGCAATGGGCGCCCTGCGAATGGGCGTCCTGATCCGATTCGTTCCGGTTTCGATCATTATCGGGTTCACCAATGGCATCGCGGTCCTGATTGCGCTCCAACAGGTGCGCGACCTAATCGGCCTACCAATCGAACGGATGCCGGCAAATTTCTTCGCACAAATACAAATCATTTGGGAAACCCTTCCGAGCCTCAACCCCTGGGCAGTGATGGTCGCGCTTGCCTCGTTGCTGATTCTCATGCTGTGGCCGCGATGGACCTCCGGAAAGCCGATTGTCGGCAAGATCCCCGCTAGCGTGATCGCGCTGGTTTTCGGCACCCTGGCGGTTGTGGCATTCGATTTACCCGTTGAAACGATCGGAAGCCGTTTTGGCGGCATCCCCGCTCAATTGCCCCTACCCGCACTCCCGGCGTTGGACTGGGAGTCTGCCCGGCAACTGGTTGCCCCCGCGCTCTCGATCGCATTGCTCGGCGCCATTGAGTCACTGCTCTGCGCCCGCGTAGCCGACGGGATGATTGACGATCGTCATGACCCCAATCAGGAACTGATGGCCCAGGGCGTCGCCAATCTGGTCAGCCCACTGTTTGGTGGGATCGCCGCAACCGGAACCATTGCACGGACGGTAACGAATGTGCGAGCGGGGGGACGAACCCCGATCGCAGGGATCGTTCATGCGCTGACACTCGCCGCCATCGTGTTGCTGGCGGCGCCCCTTGCGAGTCACATCCCATTGTCGACGCTGGGCGCCATCCTGCTCATGGTGGCGTGGAACATGGGCGAATGGCACGCATTCGAGGAACTCAAGCGTTTCCATCTGCCCTATCGAACAACCCTGTTGAGCACCTTCCTGCTAACTGTGGTCTTCGACATCACGGTGGCCGTCGAAGTGGGCCTGATGCTGTCCTGTTTGTTCTTCATCTGGCGGATTTCCACCCTGACGCGGGTTGAGTCAGTCCCCTTGCCAATTGACTCTGCCGCAAACCCGGCCTCAGATCGAACCAAGACCGCAGGGTTGTGGCGGATCGAGGGCGCCCTCTTTTTTGGCTCGATCGACAAAATTGAAGTCCTGCTAGACCCATCCGAGCCCCTGCCCAGGGTTGTTTTGCTGGACCTCACCCGCTTGCTCTACATGGATGCAACAGGCCAGGAAGCGCTGGACAATCTCCGGCGATCAATTCAGCGCACGGGTGGCCGACTGGTCGTAATCGCAGCCTCCGGATCCGCGCTGGATCTGATGAAGCGCAGCGGATTTCTCGACCGCCTGGGGCCCGCTGGACAAGCGTCTACGATCGATCAGGCATTCAATGATCAACCTTGGTAATTCAGACCGGCATCGCCTACAATTCTCGTATGTACCAATCTGAACTAACCCAGTTTCTGGATTCGCTCAAAAAAGATCGCCCTCATCTAGAGGTCGAGCAGCGTCGCGGTCGCGCCCTCTGGTGGGACAAGTTGCTGGACCGGGATCGGCTCGCCCGTCAGGCTGAGTCTCGTTTGCAACAGCCCGGATACGTTTACCAAACGTCCACAAAGCGTTAACTGCGCGAGAACGTGTTGTTGCTCGACGCGGCGGAAAGCGGGGCGAAGCGCGACGCGGCCGGTTCCGGCGATTCGGATCTAACCCTCTCCGATCGCTCTGGACCAAAACTCTATGGCACGCCGCTACTTGAGTTACCAAGCGATCTCTACATTCCGCCAGACGCACTCGAAGTGTTTCTAGACGCGTTCGAAGGTCCTCTAGATCTCCTGCTGTACCTGATTCGCCGCCAGAATTTCAATATTCTCGATATCCCCATGGCGGAGATCACCCGCCAGTACCTCGTCTACATCGAAGAGATTCGCGATCGAAATCTCGAACTGGCAGGCGAGTACCTGCTGATGGCCGCGATGCTCATCGAGATCAAATCGCGAGGCCTCTTGCCCAGGCCTGTCGCCCCTGGCGAAACCGAGCCGGAGGACCCCCGAGCCGAACTCGCGCGCCGCCTGATCGAGTATGAACAGATCCGCCTAGCTGCAGCCCGGCTTGATGCAATGCCTCAGGCTGGTCGAGATTTCAATGCCGCGACAGTCGAGTGGAAACCAGATGCCCACACCCGCCAGCCGACCGTGACGCTGGTCGATTTGCAGTTGGCCTGGCAGGGGGTCATTCAACGTGCAAAACTCGTCGTGCACCATCGAATCGAGCGCGCCCAGATCTCGATCCGGGACTGCATGACTCGAGTCCTGCGCGCGTTGGCGGATCGCCCCTTCATCACGTTCGATGAACTCTTCGACCCAGTTCCAAACCTGTCGGTTGCGGTTGTCACATTTGTGGCCTTACTCGAACTCGCCCGCGAGCACATTATCTTAATCAACCAAGCCGAGCCTTTCGCGCCGATTTACCTGCGCCTTGCTGTTCGAGGGCGATGAAACTCCGCACTAATGTCGACCTGAGGACGCTCAACACATTCGGCGTCGCCGCCTGGGCATCTCAACTCGTAGACCTTGAGCACGAGGAGCAACTCGGCGATATCCGGCAATGGCTTGCGGGTCGGACAGCGCTAATTCTGGGTGGTGGCAGCAATCTGCTCTTCACCCGTGACCTGACGGAACCCGTCATTCGGGTGTGTCTACCCGGTAAAAGTTATCAAATTGATAGCAGTTCTGATGTCGTCCGGGTGGTCGTTGGCGCGGGCGAGTCGTGGCATGGACTGGTCATGTGGGCACTGGCAATGGGGTTTCAAGGGCTCGAGAATCTGGCCTTGATTCCGGGGACGGTGGGTGCCGCCCCGATCCAAAATATCGGGGCCTATGGGGCAGAGCTTGCAGACGTGTTCGAGTCGGTTCGGATTTTCGATCTGGCGCACGGTACCTGGCTGACACTCGGCCTCCAGGACTGCCAGTTTAGTTACCGCGACAGTATCTTCAAACAGGCGCGAGCGGCACAGTGGCTGATCTGCTCGGTCACCTTACGTCTAAGACATGACGCGCACGGCAACGGCAGGCTGAAACTCGACTACGGCGATCTTCGCGCGCAGGTCCAGAGCATTCGCGAAACAAAGGGGCTAGGCTCATCAACACAGGCGATTTGCCCGCAGGAAGTTGCCGAAGCCGTGATTGCGATCCGTACGCGCCGACTGCCCGACCC
>CAIPGD010000068.1 GCA_903864485.1 uncultured bacterium
ATAGTCGATCGCACCGTCGATCGCAAGGGCACGCGGGACGTCGCAACGGCCAATCTTCAGTATCTCTATTCTCCTGAAGGGCAGGAGATTGCAGCCCGACACCACTATCGACCGGTCGACCCCAAGGTCGCGGCAAAGGTCGAAAAACAATTCTCCAAACTGAATTTGTTTACGATTGACGAAGTGTTTGGCGGATGGGGCCCGGCTCAAAAGATGCATTTTGCAGACGGCGGTACCTTTGATCAGATTTTTACGAGGAAATAAATGAGGTCGATATGCCTGCCTGGCTCGCGGTAGCCCTCGGTGGAGCGATCGGTTCGGTCGCCCGATTCAAGCTCTCAACCTGGGTGCTTGAACAGGCGGCGGGTTGGCGTTTCCCGCTCGGCACCTTCACGGTCAACATCCTGGGGTGTTTGATCATCGGCGTGCTGGCCGGCCTCGCCGTGAAAGAAGACTTTTTTAGTGCGGAGACTCGTTTGTTCTTCTTTACCGGGATCACCGGGGGATTTACGACGTTTTCGGCGCTGGGGCTCGAGACGTTCTACCTGCTTCGACGCGGTGAGATTTTGATCGCGGGCGGGTACGTTCTGTCGAGTCTTGTCTGCGGTTTATTGGTGCTGTGGGTTGGTTATGCGCTGATGGCATCCCAGGTGCGCTGAGCAAACCAGAAAATCCCCGCCAGAATGGCAGCCGTCGAGACGGTGCGCTCGGTCAATTTCAGCGCATCCGACCCAGCGGCGCGGCTGATGATCATGGCGACCAACCATGCCCCGGCAGCAAACGCGAGCTGCCCGAGTTCAATGCCCAGATTGAAACCCACCAGGCTGACGACTCGATTTTGGGACGTCAAACCGAGTGTGGTCAGCGCCCCAGCCAACCCCAAACCATGAATCAGCGAGCAGGCGAATACCAATCCAATTCGGACTTCGATGGGTGTTCGCCGCACCCGTCGTTTGTCCCAAAGGTCGAGCAGACCCATGGTCACGATTGTGGCCGCGATGGCGGGTTCGACCAGATTGGGCGACAGGCTCAGACCGCCGAGAATGCTGGCGCTCAGCGTGAGTGCGTGACCCAGCGTAAAGCCGGTTAAAACGGTCACGAGTTGTCTCGGCGTCCATCCCGCCGCCAGGACGACCAGCAAAAAGAGTAAATGGTCGAGTCCGCTCAGCACATGCGTGGCGCCCGATCGGATGACATCCAGAAAGATCACCCAGGCTGGTGGGAAAACGCGTCCGCCCGGATTGTCGGGGCTCAGCAACAGGAGTTGCGACTGGCCCCCGCGTTTGAGGGTGATGGTCAGCGTCCTTTCGGATTCGGCGCGGCCAAACAATGAACTTTCGAACCGGGCGTTCGCAAAGGACTCCGCCGGGCCGCCGAGGGCGAACCGACCCATCGCGACGATGTGTGTAGCCGGCGACGAAGGGGCATTGTCGGGAGGCGACAGGTTGAGCAGCAGCCCGTCGAGGGCCTTTTCGCCCGAGCGGTCGGTCAGGTGAATGCCAGCTTTGATCTGCCTCTGAAGCTCTGGCGTGTGTCGTGCCATTTCAGCAAATGACATCCTGCCGTCACCGTCATCGTCTGCGCCCTCCAACGCCGTGACCGGTAGCGAGACGACCATAAATGCGCCGTCTTCGACAAAATTGATCGTGCCCTTTTGATCAACAATCAAGTGCCCGTGCGCTGCGGGGAGCGCAATGAACAGGCTCAGAAACATGCCCAGAACCAGGGCGAGCGCAGACGGTCGAGCAAGCGCCCGCCTCAATAACTGCATGGCTTTAGCCACCGGCACCCGGTGGAGGTGGCGGCAATCCGGGGCCACCCGCCGGTGGGCCGCCTGAGCCAGTGACAACGCCCTTCACGCAGCGATGGATAAACGGATACGTATCGGTAATGGCGTAGTAGTAGATCCCCGCCGGAAATTCGGGTGTTACCCCGGTGCGACCGTTACATTCGTCGAGATCGCCTGAACCCGCGATGTACTCCCAGTCTTGCCGGAATGAGCCCATCGCGTAGAGGTTAATTGGGGGGCGTCCGGCATCCGGGTTGGCCTTTGTGCGCCAGCTGCCCGTTAGAACCTTAATCGCGGATTTTGAATTGTTTGCATCGGTAAAACCATATCGCGCATAGATTGGGAAGCCGTCCGCCGCCCAGCCGACGAGTGTCATTGCCTGGCCCTTGGCAAGCTTGGCCATCAGGTTCTCGGGCATCCCGTGGATGTGATATTCGCCGGTGGGCTGAACGTGGGAGTGATTGGAATCGACGCCAAAGTCCCATTTGTTAGCGCTGAGCGCTTCCATGCGCCAGACACCGGCACCGCCGCCGGCTTCGTTGCAAATTCCAGTATCGGTGCAGGTCCCGGCGGTACCGGGTTCCATTTTCAGGCCATTGATCGAATAGCCCGCAAACTGGGGTGAGGCGGTGGTGGTTGCGAGCGATGGCGTTAGTGTGTAGGTCGCGCTGATGGCGGGAGCGCCTGTGCTCGTGACTTGAGCAGAAATTGCCGTCGCGAATGCGCCCCCTGTAAATGGGTGATTGGGAACTCCGTTTGAAACCAGCGTACGGCTCGTGCCCGAGCAACTCCAACTGTAGGTGAACGGCAGCGTCAAGACGGTCGGCGCCGTGGCGTTAGTGCCCCGGGTGGCCATGCTCTGGGTTCCCGACTCGGAATACGGACAGAGGGCGGTGGCGGTGGTTTTTGTTTGCGCAGGGGCGCTCACCGTTAACGGCTCGGAATCGCCACCGCCGCCGCATCCTGTAAGAAGCGCTGTACACAGGACGCTTGTGACGGAGACGAGCAGGGCGTAGGGAACTGAACGCATGGATTGAAACCTTCTCAAGTAGAATCAGACCCTAAAGTTACATGAGGTCAACGATGCTCCAAGCCTACCGTGAACACGTCGCCGAGCGCGCTGCGCTGGGCATTCCCCCGCTGCCGCTTGATGTTGCCCAGACTGCGGCCGTCATTGAACTTTTGAAGAATCCACCGGCCGGCGAGGGCGAGTTCTTGCTGGATCTGTTGACCCATCGGGTCCCTCCCGGCGTGGACGATGCGGCCAAGGTCAAAGCCTCTTTTCTGGCGGCGGTCGCCCATGGCGACTTTGTCGTGGACTTGTTGCCCCCCGCTCGGGCGACCGAACTCCTGGGGACGATGGTTGGTGGGTATAACGTCAAGCCGCTGATTGATTTGCTTGACGATGCAGCGATCGCGCCGATCGCCGCCAAGGCGCTCAAAAAGACCCTGTTGATGTTTGATTTCTTCCATGACGTGGCCGAAAAGGCGACGGCTGGAAACGCCCATGCGCGCGATGTCATTCAGAGTTGGGCAGATGCTGAATGGTTCACCAGTCGGCCCGAGGTTGCTCAGCGCATCACGGTAAGCGTTTTCAAAGTGCCGGGTGAGACCAATACCGATGACCTTTCGCCAGCGCCTGATGCCTGGAGCCGTCCCGACATCCCGTTGCATGCGCTGGCCATGCTCAAAAATACACGCGCGGGCGCGGCGTTTATCCCCGAAGAAGACGGCAAGCGCGGGCCGATGGCGTTCATCGAGAACCTCAAGAAACAGGGCCATCTGGTGGCCTATGTCGGCGATGTGGTGGGGACGGGTTCCTCGCGCAAATCGGCGACCAATTCGGTGGTCTGGGCGACGGGCGAGGACATTCCGTTCGTTCCCAATAAGCGCTTCGGTGGGGTAACGCTTGGTGGCAAGATCGCGCCGATTTTCTTCAACACCCAGGAAGACTCCGGTTCGCTCCCGATTGAGGTCGATGTCAGTGCGCTTGAGATGGGCGACGTCGTTGATGTCATGCCCTACGCCGGTCGCATCGAGCGCAATGGCGAGTTGGTCAAGACCTTCGCGTTGCGCAGCGAAGTGATCCTCGATGAGGTGCGTGCCGGCGGCCGCATCAACCTGATTATTGGCCGTTCGTTGACGGCGCGCGCGCGCGATTACCTCGGCCTGCCAGCCGCCACGGTTTTCCGGTTGCCGCACCCACCAGCATCGAGCGCGGCGGGTTTTACGGTTGCACAAAAGATGGTTGGTCGGGCCTGTGGCCTGCCCGAAGGCAAAGGGGTTCGTCCTGGTACCTATTGCGAACCGAAAATGACAACCGTGGGTTCGCAGGACACGACAGGCCCAATGACCCGCGACGAACTCAAGGATCTCGCGTGCCTGGGGTTCTCGTCAGACCTCGTGATGCAGTCGTTCTGCCATACCGCGGCGTACCCGAAGCCGGTCGATGTCAAAACCCATCGCGATCTGCCGGCCTTCATGAGCAACCGCGGTGGGGTGTCGCTGCGCCCGGGCGACGGCATCATCCACTCGTGGCTTAACCGGATGCTGTTGCCCGATACCGTGGGTACCGGCGGGGACTCCCATACCCGTTTTCCGATCGGGATTTCTTTCCCGGCCGGATCGGGGCTGGTCGCATTCGCGGCCGCCACCGGAGTCATGCCACTGGACATGCCCGAGTCAGTCCTGTGCGCTTTACTGGCACCATGCAACCCGGCATCACGCTGCGCGATCTCGTGCATGCCATTCCACTTTATGCGATCAAGCGGGGCCTGCTGACCGTTGCCAAACAAGGCAAAATCAACGTGTTCTCGGGGCGCATTCTCGAAATCGAGGGATTGCCCGACCTGAAAGTCGAACAGGCGTTTGAGCTCTCTGATGCGTCGGCTGAGCGATCGGCGGCTGGGTGTACGGTCAAGCTCAATCCTGAGCCGATCATCGAATACATCCATTCCAATATTGTTCTTCTCAAGAACATGATTGCGAACGGATATGCCGACCGGCGCACCCTCGAGCGCCGAATCAGGGCGATGGAAGCCTGGCTTGCCAATCCGACCCTTCTCGAAGCCGACCAGGATGCCGAGTACGCTGAGGTGATCGAAATCAACCTCAACGAAATTCACGAACCCATCGTCTGCTGCCCCAACGATCCCGATGATGCGAAGTCGCTCTCGGACGTGGTCGGTACCAAGATTGATGAGGTCTTTATCGGATCCTGCATGACCAACATTGGTCATTTCAGGGCCGCTAGCAAACTGTTGGCCGGCACCAAAGACATTCCGGTCCGGCTCTGGGTCGCGCCGCCGACCAAGATGGACGCTAGTGAGCTGACCAAAGAAGGGCATTACGGGGTCTTTGGCGCTGCGGGTGCTCGCACCGAAATGCCAGGATGCTCGCTGTGTATGGGCAATCAGGCGCAGGTCCGCGAGGGCGCTTCGGTGATGTCAACATCGACCAGAAACTTCCCGAACCGGCTCGGGAAGGGCGCCAATGTGTTTCTCGGCTCGGCTGAGTTGGCAGCTATTTGCTCCAAGTTGGGTCGGATACCGACACTGGCCGAGTACCATGAGTCGATGGGTGTGATTAATTCCGATGCGAAGAATATTTATCGTTATATGAATTTTGATCAGCTCGAGGACTATAACAAGACGGCAAGTGAAGTCGTGATGTCGTGATGACGCTATGTCGTGATGTCGTGATGTTCTGATTCCGGAACAAAGGAGACCCTGATGCAACCCTACGTAGTGACCCATTGGATCAACGGGCAGGCAACTGCCGGCCACGGAGATTCCAGCGCCGAGATTCGTAACCCGGCGACCGGTGCCGTTCAGGGTCATTTGCGCTTGGGTAGCGTTGATGACCTCAATACGGCAGTCGCGGCCGCATCGGCAGCATTCCCGGCCTGGTCGGCTTTGCCACCGCTTGCCCGGGCTCGGGTGATGTTCCGGTTTCTTGACCTCGCGCAATCGCATCGCGATGAGATTGCTCGCCTGATCGTAGCCGAACATGGCAAGACGTTTCCCGATGCAGTCGGTGAGGTGGTTCGCGGAATCGAAATGATCGAATTCGCCACCGGAATTCCTAACTTGCTGAAAGGCGAATTTACCGAACAGATCGCGCGCGGAATTGATGCTTGGTCGGTACGCCAACCCTTGGGCGTGGTGGCAGGTATCACGCCGTTTAATTTCCCCGCGATGGTGCCGATGTGGATGTTTCCGCTGGCGATCGCTTGCGGCAATACCTTCGTTTTGAAGCCCAGTGAGCGCGACCCCTCACCGAGTCTCGTCATGGCCCGGTTGTTGAAGGAAGCTGGCCTGCCCGACGGCGTCTTCAACGTCGTTCACGGTGATCGGACGATCGTCGACGCGATCCTGGCCCATCCGCAGATTCAGGCGGTGAGTTTCGTGGGTTCGACCCCCGTTGCCGAACACATTTACACCACGGGTTGCGCCCACGGCAAGCGGGTACAGGCCCTGGGCGGCGCCAAGAACCACATGGTCGTGATGCCCGACGCCGATATGAGCGCCGCCTGCGATGCGTTGCTTGGAGCGGCTTATGGCTCTGCCGGCGAACGTTGCATGGCGATTTCGGTGGCCGTTGCGGTGGGTTCTGCCGGGGATGCCCTGATTGAGCGTCTGGCGCCACGCGTGCGTGCACTCAAGATTGGTGAAGGGCATCAACAAGACGCCGAAATGGGTCCGGTGATCACGGCAGCTGCCAAAGCCCGAATCGAACACCTGATTGGCCAAGGCATTGCCGAGGGCGCGCAACCCATTGTGGACGGACGAGGCTATCGCGTGGCGGGCTTTGAAGACGGATACTTCGTCGGTGCAACCCTGCTTGACGGGGTGACCGCCGAGATGACGGTCTATCGCGAAGAGATTTTTGGGCCCGTACTTTGTGTGATGCGAGTGCCCGATATCGGGGCTGCGCTCGCCCTGGTGAATGGTCACGAGTACGGCAATGGCGTCGCGATTTTTACGCGCGACGGCGGCACTGCGCGCGAGTTTGCCCGCGCGGTGCAGATTGGCATGGTGGGTATCAATGTGCCACTCCCCGTGCCCATGGCGTTTAACAGTTTTGGTGGCTGGAAACGTAGCCTGTTTGGCGACCACCACATCTATGGCCCCGAGGGCGTGCGGTTTTATACTCGCCACAAAGCGATCATGCAGCGCTGGCCAGAGGGCGAGTCCCGCGGGGCGGAGTTTTCATTCCCCCGGCTCGGCTGAGCCTCTACCGGTCTGGAATTCCGCGTCTCGTTGGTGAAGTTGAGCCATGGACCCGATCAAGATCGAGTTGCTGGTCGAATTTGCGGTTGTACTTGCGGCGCCGCCTCTCTACCAGTACTACCTCTGGCGTAAGGGCAAGACCAACTCGCCTCAAATTTGGCGAGCAGTGAGGCTTTTCGCGCCTCTATACGGACTGGTACTTGTGGCGTTGAGCTTGCTGCTCACGAAAGAGTGATTGTTTCGCTCACCGAGTTTCGCTCGGTGTAGCGGCTGCGGGCATCGAGTGTGTCGAGCCGCAAGCGAATCGGTGCTTTATAGACCTCGTTCCTAAGCCAATTGAGCTCGTCTTGAAGCCGGTTCGCTTCTGCCACGAGAGTGAGCGCCCAGGCCTTGGGTTGACCGTCGTCTCCGCTGTGCCAGCGATAACCCCGGCCTTTGAGATTGTCCTTTCGATCAAAGGGTGCCTGCAATGCCCAAAGCTTGTGCTCGAGTCGCCCAGAGCTTTCGAGCAACCAGGCCAACGCCGGTCGCGCCGAATTATTTTCAGGTCTGGCGGGCTCCTTTTCCGGATGGGTGATCTCATCCTCCAAGGGCCGCGGAAACGGCCTGGAAAGCACCTCCAAGACGGCCCTGCAATCCATGACCGCCCTGTGAGCACCAAAAAAGAGCCCGGACGCCAGCGCCAGATGGCCGAGCGCATTGCTGGCGAAGCCATGCTCGCGCCAGGGGACTTCGCGGGCGGAGCAGGCCCAGTGGCGATCGGCAAAGCAATCGAAGCGGCGCTCGACCATGGCACGGTCGTATTCTGCGTTGTGAGCAATGATGATCGACGCTTCCTTAGCCAGGCGTCGAACTGAGTCGTCATTGATTCGGCGACCTTTGACCATCTCGTCCGAAATGCCGTGCACCGCGATCGCAGCGGGCGGAATGGGGCAACCCGGGTCTTCAAGTTCGTCGAGCACCTTGATGACCCGAAGGATCCGGGCGGTCGCGGGCTCAAACTCAAAGCTCAAGACACCCAGTTCAACGATTTGGTCGTTGGCCCGATCCAGACCGGTCGCTTCCACATCCAGAATCAGACCACGGGCGGTGGGGGCGCCGGTTGGGGCATTGAAGTAATCGCGCGGGGTTAGTTCGCGTGCGATCCGATAGCGTGGATCGCGTTCGACCAATGGGGCAATCTGGTCGACCAGTGCGCTGGCTTCCGTTGGGCTGAGTGTCCCAGCCTGCCAGCGTTGAAGGGTATCGGGGTCAAACATCATGGACTTTGGCTTGCATGGCGGGAGATTAACCGAGTTCGGGCCCTCACTCTGATCTAACGTCTAGATCGAAGATCGATCGATCCATTCGACCCGTCCCAGACCGACTTCGTTGATCCGAGCAGTGAGCGCCTCACGATCGGATTCGGGCAGTTCAAAGCAAAGCTCCACCTGGCTCTGGTGATCAACTCCGGTCAAAACCGCCCCCGCTGACGTTAACTCCCGGCGAAGGGTGCCTTCCAGAGGGTAGGGAATTCGACAACATAGTTGAGATCGTCGTTGAAAGGGCGTCTTTTGGGCGACGAGTAGGGCTTGGGCGATCGTATCGGTATAGGCCCGAACCAGGCCCCCAGCGCCCAGACGTACCCCACCAAAGTAGCGAACGACCGACGCGAGAACACCCTCCAAATCCTGATGGCGCAACACTTCGAAAATCGGTCGCCCAGCGGTTCCCGATGGCTCGCCATCATCATTGGCGGCTGACTGACCACCGGCCAGCATGGCCCAACAAACATGGGCAGCGCCCGGGTGCGCCTCTCGGATGGCGCGAACTCGGCCCAGCGCGGTCTGACGATCCAGAATGGGTTCAACGCAACCGATAAAGCGGCTTTTGCGAATCAGAAGCTCACTGTGGGCGGGGCCTTCCAGACAGAACGGCATGTTGGGTCAGAACGAAGGAATGTCCCCCTACTTTGCCGGAACGGTGGGTCGGCGTCAGCACCTTGGACGTCAACCTCAACTTTCAGAGCTAGCCCTTAGGTTCGATGCGCCGCCTTGGGTTCGCTGATGCGGTCGAGGGCACGTCCGGCTCGGGCTGCGTCCTGATGTACGAGGTCGCCAAGGGCGACGATACCGACAAGGTGTCCGTCGTCGCCAACCACCGGCATGCGGCGGATGCCCATGCGAGCCATTCGCTCAAGGACTTCGTCGCACGCTTCATCCGTGCGGCAAGTCTGGACGTCAACGGTCATGGCATCCGAGCATTTCCAGCCGTCTGGTGTTGCGCCCAACGCGGTCGCACGTACGGTGATGTCGCGGTCGGTAATGATTCCGACAACGGTCGGCCC
>CAIPGD010000069.1 GCA_903864485.1 uncultured bacterium
GAGCAGGATGTCCTGGGCGCCGAGGGCCCGGTCCTCGTCGATTATTGGGCCGAATGGTGTGGGCCCTGCAAGATGATTGCCCCCATCCTTGAAGAAGTCTCAACCGATTACGCCGGCAAAGTCGCCGTTGCGAAACTCAACGTCGATGACAACCGCGAAATGGCATCCAAATTTGGGATCCGCGGTATCCCGACGCTGATGCTCTTCAAGGGCGGCGAAGTGGTGGCGACCAAAGTCGGCGCCGTTTCAAAATCACAACTCGTTTCGTTCCTCGACAGCCATCTCTGATTTCCGTTACGATCCGGGGCATTGAAGCAGTGCGTACATGGTGCTGCTCCCCCCGACACCTTTCGCGGCAGGGCGCCTGATGCCCCTGCGCTGGAAGACGAACCGACACCTTTGACCGCGTTTGCCCTCCTCAGCCGGGCCGCGTGACCTGACACCCGACTCCCCTTGGCCCGTGACCGCATCACGTCAACCACGAGAGGGTTCGTCAAGGCCGCACCTCGCCAGGCCTGAGACCAGAACTTCGTTTCCTCACTGAACCGGCATTGATCCGGAGCCCCACGCACATGCACCTGTCCGACCTCAAGTCCCAGCACGTCTCGCAACTGATTGAACTTGCGCAGACCCTCGAAATCGAAAATGCGAACCGCCTGCGCAAGCAGGACCTGATGTTCGCGATCCTGAAACGCCGCGCCAAATTGGGCGAGCAGGTGTTTGGTGATGGTGTTCTCGAAGTCCTGCCCGATGGATTCGGTTTTCTGCGAACGCCGGAATCTTCGTTTCTGGCGAGTACCGACGACATCTACATCTCGCCGAGCCAGATCAGGCGCTTTAACCTGCACACGGGCGACACCATCGAAGGCGAGGTGCGAGTCCCGAAAGAGGGCGAGCGTTATTTCGCGCTGGTCAAAGTCGATCGGGTCAATGGCGAAGATCCGAGTTCAACCAAACACAAAATCCTCTTTGAGAACCTGACGCCGCTGCACCCGGACAAGGCGATGCGGCTCGAACGCGACACCAAAGCCGAAGAGAATCTGACGGCCCGCATCATCGACATGATTGCGCCGATCGGCAAGGGGCAGCGCGGGTTGATCGTTGCCCCGCCCAAGAGCGGAAAGACGGTGATGATGCAGCACATCGCGCACGCACTGACGGCCAACCATCCGGACATCGTCCTGATCGTTTTGCTGATTGATGAGCGCCCAGAAGAAGTCACCGAGATGCAGCGCTCGGTCCGCGGCGAAGTCATTGCCTCGACGTTTGATGAACCTGCCACGCGACACGTGCAGGTTGCTGAGATGGTGATCGAGCGGGCCAAGCGACTCGTCGAACACAAGAAGGACGTCGTGATTCTTCTTGACTCCATCACTCGACTGGCGCGGGCCTACAACACGGTGGTTCCAGCTTCTGGCAAGGTCCTCACCGGTGGGGTTGATGCCAATGCGTTGCAACGGCCCAAACGCTTCTTTGGTGCCGCCCGGAATATTGAAGAGGGCGGCTCGCTGACGATCATCGCCACCGCGCTGATCGACACCGGTTCAAGAATGGACGAGGTGATCTACGAGGAATTCAAGGGCACCGGCAACATGGAAATCCATCTCAATCGGCGGATGATGGAAAAGCGGATTTACCCAGCGATGGACATCAACAAGTCCGGCACCCGCCGCGAAGAATTGTTGATCGAGGCCAGCAACCTGCAAAAGATCTGGATCTTGCGCAAACTCCTCCACGACATGGATGAACTCGAGGCGATGGAATTCCTGATGGGCAAAATGAAGCAGACCAAGGGCAACGCCGAGTTCTTCGACATGATGAAACGGGGCGGCTAGCCAGGGCCTTGAAATGGCCCCCGTTCATCCGATATACTCTTTGATTACCCAAAAAGTTCCTCAGCCATGAAAGAAGGCATTCACCCCAATTACCGCGACGTCGTTTTCGTCGATCTGTCGAGCGGCTCCAAATTCCTGACGCGTTCGACGGTTAACACGCGCGACACGATCAAGATGGATGATGGCAAGGAATATCCGCTGTTCAAGCTCGATATCTCCTCGGAGTCACACCCGTTTTACACGGGCGCTCAACAGCGTGTGATGGAAACCGGTCGGGTCGAGAAATTCCGCCAGAAGTTCGGCTCGCGTCGAACGGCAACACCAAGCGCCTGATCTTCGGGTTCGGTCTCGACTGTGCATGGGCGGCCTGAGGCAAGCCCATGCGCCCTTTCCTGGTTACTGAACCAGAGGCAAGACGTCTCCCGAGTCTTGCGCTAATCGCACTTATTCTCCTGTATGTCCTGCCGGGTTTCGTTGGGCGAGACCCCTGGCGAACTGCAGATGCGATTGGTTTCGGCATTGCACACACCATGTTTTCCGGGGGTGCCCGACAGTGGCTCCTCCCTGAAGTTGCGGGGAGCCCGGTAACCGACGCAGCGCCCCTCGCCTACTGGTTTGCGGCAGGTGTTGCACGGCTACTGGAATTTTTCAGTGCGGGGGCGATCAATGCTGCCGCCGGGATCCGCGCAGCAGCAGCAGCCTGGCTGATCGCTGGCCTGCTGCTCTTGCGGTCCGCAACCGAAGGCCTGGCGCGTCGCGCCGAGGCTCAACCACTCGATCCATTCGGCGCGGGGGCGAGTCCGCTGAACTATGGACGGGCCATCGGGGACGCCGCACTGCTCATCGCACTGGCCACTTTTGGACTAGTGGCGCGGGTCCACGAGACAACGGCGGACGCGGCCATGCTCACCGTGACGGCCGCCTTTGCCTTTGGGCTCATGCGAAGCTGCGACCACGCGAGGTCGGGTGGCGTGATCGTTGGGGCCTCGATCGCGGCAGCAGCCCTGGTGCAATCACCCGCGGTCGCTCTGGCATTCGTACTCGCATTTCTGATCGCTCTGTCGGGTGTACGCGCACTCCGACTCAATATTCGCATCCTGGTCCCGACCACCATCGTTAGCGCGCTCATCGTGGGATTGCCGTGGCCGGTCGCGCTGAGTCTGGACGGCTCCGCACAAAGCCAGTTGCAACTGCTCGGCTGGGTCGCCATGCCGGTTGGCCCCGCCAGCCTGAGTGCCCAGCTCTCATGGGCAGCGCGCACAATCCCGTGGTTTTTCTGGCCATCGTGGCCACTGGCCGCTCGCACACTTTGGTTTGGCCGACAACGTTGGGCTGACGCGCCAGTTGGCGTTCCAATGGCTCTGTTGTTGGGGTTACTCATTGGCAGTTTCGGCGTGGCCGTCTTAACTGGCCGCGCTTCGGAGACGACGCTGATCCCGCTGGCGGTTCCCCTTGCGATGCTGGCCGCCATCGGACTACCCACTCTGGCACGCAGCGTAACCCGCTTGATCGATTGGTTCACAGTCGCCGTCTTCTCCCTCTTCGGGCTCGGCGTCTGGGGTTGGTGGCTAGCGGGACTAACTGGCTGGCCCACTAAGCAGGCGGCGCAGTCGCTTCGATTTGCCGCAGGTTTTCCAGGTTTTGGCAATGAACAGACTCCCACATTTGCCTCGACCTTTGGGCTGGCAGTCTGCGTGGGCATGATCGCCAGTGTGGGCTGGCTTGCCTTGGTGCGCTGGCGCCTGTCGCGCCACCCCCCCACGCTCTGGCGTCCAGTGGCGTTGGCCGGTTCCGGCATGACCTTGGCCTGGTTCTTATTGATGACCCTATGGATGCCAATCTTCAACTGGCGCAACACCTATCGCGATGTCAGCTTAGAGTTGGCGGCCGCCGTGAAATCAACGACGCCAGTCGATTCGCACGCCTGTATTGCGGAGCGGGGATTGGACCTTGCCCAGCGTGCAAGCTTTTCGTGGTTTGGCAATCTACGTTTTGATCAGGCCGCCGCCGCGTGCGGCCGCCTCTTGGTGGTCGACCGGCGAGGGCAGATTCAACCCGAGCCCGACGAGGCCTGGGTTCTGGCCTGGGAAGGCCGGCGTCGAGCCGACCGCAATGAGCGATTCCGGCTCTATCGCCGCGCCCCATGAAATCAATGAGACGCCAACTCTTTACGCTGGCCTGGCCAGTCCTGGTCGCCCAAGTGGCCGCAGTCGGTAATGGGGTGCTCGATACGGTCATGGCCGGCCGTCTCTCGGCGGTGGATCTCGCGGCCGTCAGTCTTGGCGTCGCGATTTATGTCAGCGTCTACATCGGTCTGATGGGCGTGCTGCTCGCAATTGCACCCATCGTGGCGCGCCACTGGGGTGCCGGACGGTTTGACCAGATTGCGGCAGAGGCGCGCCAGGGAGTCTGGCTGGCTTTAGCGCTCTCAGTGATCGGCTGCCCCCTGATCGGGGCGACTGACCTCTGGTTTGCCATCGCCGCCCCGCCCGAAGCCGTCGCAAAAGCCGCCACGGGTTATCTGATCGCCATCGCCGCCGCGCTGCCGGCAGCCCTTTTATTCCGGGTCTACTACGCGCTGCAGAACGGGCTAGGACAGCCGCGCGTCATCATGGCCATTCTGCTCGGTGGACTGATTCTAAAAGTCCCACTCAACGCACTCTTTATGTACGGCGGCGCGGCGATCGGTTTGGATGCGATTCCGCCAATGGGCGGCGCCGGTTGCGCTGTGTCCACCGCCTGCATTGCCTGGGTCGCGCTGGCGGCGGCGATCTATTTGCTCAGTCACGACGTCCAATACCGACGCATGGGGCTTTGGCCATGGCGCCTCGGCTGGCCCGAACCCGATCGGTTGCGCGAACTCCTGCGCCAGGGCATTCCGACGGGCCTGAGTTACCTCATCGAAGTCACCTCGTTCACGTTCATTGCACTGTTCGTGGCCCGATTTGGCGCCGTAGTCGGTGCGAGTCACCAGATCGTCGCTAACCTCGCCGCACTGACTTACATGGTGCCGCTCTCGATTGCCAATGCCACCAGCACCCTCACAGCCAGAGCACTTGGCGCCGGCGACCCGACTCAAGCGCGACGCGCGTCGATCCTCGGGCTCCAGATGGCGCTAACGACCGGAATCCTCATCACTGCAACGATCTTGCTGGGCAAGTCGCAGATCCTTTGGGCCTACTCGAACGACCCCACCGTGATTGCAGCCGCCCTGCCGCTCATTATTTGGATTGGGATTTTTCATCTGTTTGATGCGGCCCAGACAGTACTTTCCTTTAGCCTGCGGGCGTACCAGGTTTCGACCCTTCCGATGGGCATTTACGCCGTATCGCTGTGGGGAATTGGCCTCGGTGGCGGCGCCTGGCTCACCTTTGGCGGCTCATTCGGCGCCCCGACGGCTTACTTTGCGGGGGCGCTTGGATTTTGGGTCGCCACAACGGCTGGCTTGGCGCTCGCGGCCGCCCTCTTGGGCTGGCTCCAGTGGCGTGTATGGCAACAGACTGCCCCGACATCAACTGTCTGAAACCGGGGGCTCTGTGCGCAAGAAAGTGGCCCGGTAGTACCGTAATTCGTCGATTGATTCGTGAATATCCGCAAGCGCGGTATGCGCGTTGCGCTTCTGAAACCCTTTGGTCAGATCAGGTCTCCAGCGCCGAGCAAGTTCCTTAAGCGTGCTGACGTCGAGGTTCCGGTAATGGAAAAACGACTCCAGAGTCGGCATCGACCGCGCCAGAAAACGCCGGTCCTGGCAAATCGTGTTGCCACACATGGGGCTCGCGCCACGGGCAATCCAAGGCGCCAGGAAGTTCAACATGTGCTGCTCAGCCTGCGCTTCATCCACCAGCGAAGACAGGACCCGATCGGTCAGTCCGGACTTGCCATGGGTCGATCGGTTCCAGGCATCCATCGCGTCCATGGTCTCCTTGGGTTGGCGGATCGCCAAGGCTTCGCTTTCCGCCATGATTTCAAGGTTGGCATCCGTAACGACCAGTGCAATCTCGATGATCCGGTCAGAGTCGGGTTTGAGCCCGGTCATCTCAAGATCGATCCAGATCAGGCCCCCTTCGAGCGGACGCACGGGGGTCACTAACGCCACCCCAGCATCAGGACTTGAATTCGATTGCGCCTGTACCATCACCCTCTCCGAAGTCCCAAAAGCCTTCAATACTCTCACAGCGCCCTCCCCGGCCGAACTTAGACCCCAATGGATGACATTGCTTCGCCCGCACTCTGGACCGCCGCGTTCCTGCTGGCCCTGATCAGTTCGACCACCTTAAAAATCTGGCTCGCCAGCCGCCAGATCCGGCACGTCGCTGGGCACCGGCATACGGTCCCGGCAGCCTTCGCCACGCAGATCCCCCTGGCCGCTCACGAACGCGCCGCCGCCTATACGATCGCACGCACGCGCCTCGTGTTGATCGACGTCCTGCTTTCCGCCGCAATGCTTCTGGGGCTGACACTCCTTGGCGGACTGCAGGCGCTCTGGGATTTCAGCGCAGCCGTGATTGACCCTGCTGCTCTGCTCACTCGGCAATTGTTTGTGGTGGCCATCCTGGGTTTGATCGGCAGTGTTGTTGACCTGCCACTGGACGCCTGGCGGCGCTTTCGGGTCGAGCAACGGTTCGGATTTAACCGCCTGACGGTAGGCCTGTGGCTACTCGATCTGGGCCGTGGCTTGCTGCTCTCACTGCTGCTGGGGTTACCGCTGATCGCCGTCATCCTGACGCTGATGCAAAGTGCAGGAACCTACTGGTGGCTCTGGGCATGGTGCGTCTGGGTGGCCTTTTCGCTGGGCATGATGATCATCTTCCCGATGGTGTTCGCGCGGTGGTTCAATCGTTTTGAGCCCTTACCCGAGGGCCCCCTTCGATCACGACTCGAGGCGTTGCTGGATCGTTGCGGATTCCCCGCAGGGGGACTGTTCGTGATGGATGGCAGCCGCCGTTCCGCGCATGGCAACGCCTATTTCACGGGGTTCGGTCGCGCGCGCCGAATTGTTCTGTTTGACACCCTCATTCAGCAACTCGGACCCGATGAAATCGAAGCCGTTCTGGCCCATGAGATCGGTCATTTCCGGCTCCGCCATATCGGCCAGCGGGTCGTGATCATGCAGGTCAGCAGCCTAGTCGGTATGGCGATTCTCGGGTGGCTGGCATCTCGGGCCTGGTTTTTTCAGGGGCTCGGATTGGTGCCAGCCGAGGGCTTGGTGCCAGGGCTTGCACTGATGCTGTTCATGTTGGTTGCTCCAGTCTTTGTTACCTTGCTTGGCCCGCTGGGGGCGATCTTGTCCAGGCGCCATGAATTTGAGGCCGACGCCTACGCCGTCAGTATGACTAGCCGCGAAGCGCTGACCCGGGCACTGGTCGCGCTCTATCGGGACAATGCCGCCACGTTGACGCCCGACCCGCTGCACTCCGCGTTTCATGACTCGCATCCGCCGGCAAGTCTGCGGATCGGGCGCCTTCAGGCGACCTGAGAACCTTCCACCGCAACCGGAGATTGGACGATGCGAACCGTCATGAAGCCTGAACAACTTGCAGCCGGGCGCTGCCACCCCCTAACTGTCACGCACGCCTACACCGACGCGCAGGCGGACGATCAACTCCGTGTGCTGCCGGGTTGGCACCGCGAGGTTCGGGCAATCTCCCGCACTTACCGATTCAAGGGCTGGCTGGAGACGCTGGCTTTCGTCAACGCCGTCGGCTGGATGTCGCATAGCCAGGACCATCACCCGGATCTTGCGGTGCACTTCAATCACTGCACCGTGCGCTGGCATACGCATTCCGTGGACGGGCTCAGCGAAAACGACTTTGTGTGTGCCGCTCGCACCGACGCTCTAGCCAGCGATCTGGCCAGCGACCAGTCCAGCGACCAGACCAGCGATCTGGCCAACGACCAGCCCAGCGACCGGACAGCCGGCTAAACCGTGGCAAACGCCCCGGAAAGCCAGGGATTACTGATCGCAGCATACGGGCGGCAGTTCATCGTCCAGACCACCGAGGGCGAGCGACTCGTGTGCGTCACGCGTGCACGCAATCACGACTTTGCGGTTGGCGATCAAACCGTCATCCGGGCAACGGGCGGCGGGTGCGGTGTTATCGAAACTCGTCTCGCGCGTCGAAACGAATTCAAGCGATCCGACGCGCGCCGGACCAAGGTTTTAGCGGCCAATCTGGACGCGGTCGCCTGTGTGATCGCACCCGACCCACCATTTTCTGAAGCGCTCCTGATGCGGGTGCTGGCCAGTGCACACGAAGCCGGAATTGAGCCCGCGATCATCGTCAACAAGTCCGACCTGCTCGAAGCCAGTGCCCGCATTGAACCCAGACTCGAGGTGTATCAGCGCCTCGGGTATCGGTTATTCAAGATTGCGCCCGGGCCGGACCCGGGCGGCGCGGCCCAGACCGTGCACCCATGGCTTGCAGGGCGTCTGACCGCCGTCGTCGGTCAATCCGGCATGGGCAAATCCACGCTAATCAATGCACTGGTGCCCGGGGCGGATCTGGCGACCCAATCCATTTCGGAAGCCCTCGGTACGGGCCGGCACACCACCACGTTCACGAAGGCTTTTCAACTGCCGAATGATGGCTGGATTATTGACTCGCCTGGGTTTCAGGAATTTGTTTTGGGACATCTCTCGGATTCCCAACTGGCGCACTCCATCCCCGAAATTCGCGAGTACATGGGCGCTTGCCGATTCAGCAACTGTCGGCACCTGGAAGAACCCGACTGTGCGGTTCGGGCGGCTGTCGCCAATGGCTCGATCGATGCGCGTCGGATGCAAATCTGGCGCGAACTCATCGGCGATGTGCGGCGCCTCTGACGGTCAGCCAACCCAGCTCGAGACCGTCACGATTCCAAAAAACGCCAACCAAAGTACAACCGCTCGCCAGACCAAACCAACCGCGCTACGCAAGGCCGCCGGATCGGCCACTGCGCCCGACCAGTCAAAACCGAGTTCACTGCGCGCCCAATCCGCTTCGAGCTCGGGGTCAGCGATGCGGACGCCAATCGCGCCACCGCCGGCCGCCAGAACCAACGCGCGCTGAGGGTCCCAAGCGCCAGCTGATTGCCGACTGCGGGCTCCGCGCCAGCAGTAGGCGGCATCCTCAAAATTGCCTACGATCGCAAATCCGGCGGCCGTCAGGCGCAATGGGAGCCAATCAAGTACCCGATAAGCCTGAACTGCAAAGTGACCGTATGCTTCCCCGCCCCGAGGGTCGCGCCAACGCTGCGCGAGAGTCTCGACCGCGCGATAAAGTACGGGGCCGATTGGACCAGGCAACACGAGGTACCAGAAAATAGGTGCAAAGACGTGGCGATGCGCGGCGACCAGAGCGTGGGCAATCGCGACCCGGCAGACCTCGCTGACAGGCGCCGTACTGGCCACAAAACC
>CAIPGD010000070.1 GCA_903864485.1 uncultured bacterium
CGCTGCGATTTTGATGGGCGTCAACGTGGAGCGGATCTCGCAAGTCGTATTCGGGATTTCGTCTGCGCTCGGCGTGGCGGCCGGCGCGTTAATTGGTGCATTGCTTGCGATCGCCCCGGGCGTGGGAGAGAGCCTCGCGGTCAAAGGGTTCGCGGTTTTGATCCTGGGCGGGCTGGGTTCGGTGCCCGGCGCAGTGCTCGGGGGGGTGATTCTTGGCGTCAGTGAAGCGATGGCGGCCGGGTTTATCTCATCGGCCTATAAGGATGTGATTGCGTTTCTGGTCATGATCGGCGTGTTGCTACTCAGACCTGAAGGACTGCTCGGTAAGCGATGAATCAGCTCCCGATATTCTGGCTAAAGGGGTTCGGTGTGTTCATCGCACTGATTGGTTTTCTGGCCGTACCCAGTTGGCTGACGCTACCGTATTTTCTCCACCTGTTTATCCTCGCCCTGATCTGGACCATCCTCGCGCAGGGTCAAAATCTCATCCAGGGATTCGTGGGCTATGTCTCGATCGCTCAGGCCGGATTTATGGGGGTCGGAGCGTACTTTTCGACTCTGGTGAGCGTCAAGTTTGGCTGGCCGGTCTGGTGTTCGCTTGGCCTGACCCCGCTTTTTACCGGGTTGATTTCTGTACTCGTGGGTTATCCAAGTTTGCGGGTCAAGGGGCATTACTTCGCCATTGTTACGCTTGCCTACAACATGGTCATCTTCACGATACTGATGACCTGGAAGTCGTTGACTGGTGGCGAGGCAGGCATTTCAAATGTGCCCAGACCGGTTGCGATCGATTGGTTCGGACTATCGATTGATTTTGAGGGCCGTAGCAATCCGAATTACTACTTTCTAGTCCTGGGGTTGGCCGCCCTTGCGACCGCGCTGTGTTGGCTGATCCTGCACTCGCGCGTGGGCCGGACACTGCTGGCAATTCGACAAAACGAGCCGCTCGCCGAGTCAGTGGGTATCCATGTCTGGCGCTACAAGCTGTTTGCCTTTGTACTCAGTGCCAGTTTTGCCGGCTTGGCCGGGGCCCTGTACGCCCATTACATCGGATTTTTGAATCCTGATCCTTTCGGGGTGGATCAATCGCTGAACGCCATTCTGGCGGTCATTCTTGGTGGTAGCGGCACCCTCGCCGGACCGGTCGTCGGATCGTTCGCCGTCGTATTACTTCCCGAGTATTTGCGGATAGCGGACAGTTACCGGCTGATTACCTACGGCTTCATTTTAGTGGTCGCCACGATTTTTTTGCCCCGCGGTTTAGTACCAGTTCTGAGTGCTGCAATCGGGGTGGCGCTGCGCCGCCTCGGAGTCGTTCGCCATGGATGATCTGCGCTGGTCGCCTGCCGAGACGTCGTTTTTGGAGCGAACTCGCGAATTCGCTCAAGATCAGATCGCGCCCCGCGCCAGTTCCTGGGTTAGAGACCGACAGAGTTGCATTGAGCTGCTTCCCGCTGCATCGCGCGTCGGAATTCTCGGGCTGCGGGTGCCCATCGAGATGGGGGGACTTGGGTTATCCCTGCGCTGTCAAATGGAGGCACTGCGCCTGTTGGCGCAGGCCGATTTTGGCGTCGCCATGGCGCTGATCAATACCCACAACGTAGCCGACCAGGTCTCGCGCCTTGCCACCCCTGAGGTGCGAGGCCGCATTCTTCCTGGTTTGTTAGCAGGACTCGAAGCCGGTTGCACGGCAATCACGGAAATTCAGACTGGCTCTGACGTGGCGGCCATTCAGACGCGGGCCATACCAAACGCAACGGGTTGGCAAATTGACGGCACCAAGGCCTGGGTGATCAACGCACAACACGCGACAAAATTCATTGTTTATGCTCAGACTTCGCCGCAAAAGGGGACGGGCGGTATTGCCGCTTTTCTGATCGAATCGGATCAAGCCGGTTTTAGTCGGCGCGATGATTGCCCAGACCCTGGGATTTCTTCAATGGGGGTTGGCGGGTTGGTTTTGGAGGGTTATGTCTGCCCCCATGAATGTTTGATTGCAGGCCCGGACCTCGCGATCCGCGACATCCTGACTGCCATCAATGTCGCTCGAATTTACGTTGCGGCCATGTGCTGTGGCATGGTCGAAGACTGTTTGAAGCGTGCGGCAGACTATGGGATGTCGCGCAGTACCTTCGGGTCCCGATTGTATGATCACCAGGGCTGGCGTTGGACCTTGGCGGATGCCGAGACCGAACTCGATGCCTTGCGCCTGATGATCGCCCGCGCGTCTCAGCGCGCGGATCATGGTCAGGATGTCCGTAGCGAAGCGGCGCGGGCTAAGGTGTTTGCTACCCGGATGGCGTCCCGGCATATTCCAGCTTTGATGCATGCCGTTGGCGCGCAGGCTTTTTCGGAGACATTGCCCTTCGCCCGACATCTGTTAGCGGCACAGGTGGCCGGTCTCGTCGATGGCTCGACGGAAATGTTGCTTGAGCGGATCGCTCGCGACCTAAGACCCTTAAACCCTTAAACCATTTGAATCACTCTCAGTAAGGACCAGCCATGCGTGTTTTCCAGATTGAAGGCGAATGGGGGATGGACCATCTTCGGCTTTCTGAGCGGCCTGTGCCGACGCCGGGTCCTGGTCAGGTGCTGATTGAGATGGCGGCTTCCTCATTGAACTACCGGGACCTTGTCGTTCCAAATCGCGGCTACGGAAGTCACACTGGGACTCTCCCACTAATTCCGGTCTCTGACGGGATGGGCGTTGTCGTCGAGATTGGTCAAGGCGTAAAGCGGGTCGCGGTCGGCGACCGTGTCTGTCCGACATACTTTCAGAACTGGATCGCCGGCGAACCGGATCTTGAGCGATTGACGCAGTCGCTGGGGGGGCCGATTGACGGCACCATGGCTCAGTTCATGTGTCTGTCGGAACAAGGGGTCGTCAAAATTCCATCTGCTTACTCCGATCTGGAGGCAGCCACATTGCCTTGTGCGGCTCTGACCGCCTGGAATGCCATCCAAAGCGCGACCAGTCTTCGAACGGGCGACAAGGTGCTGATCCAGGGATGTGGGGGCGTCGCGCTATTTGCGGTGCAGTTCGCCCGATTGCTTGGCGCCCAAGTGACCGTCGTTTCCTCGAGCGAAGAGCGAATGGAAAAGGCACGTGCGCTGGGTGCGCATCAGACCATTAATTACCGGGAGCAGCCGGAATGGGCGAAGGCTACGAGAGAGATTACCCAGGGCCGCGGTTATGACCTCATCGTTGAACTGGGTGGCGAAAAAACCCTCCCACAGTCACTTCGTTGCATTCGGCCAGGGGGCACGATCGCAATGATTGGCATCCTTTCCGGGTCGAGTATGGAAACGTCACTCGGATACGTGATCACCCGGCAAGTAAGACTTCAGGGGGTAACGGTCGGTCACCGCGACGGATTCGAGGCGATGGTGCGTGCCATTGACCTCCATCAGATCAGGCCGGTGATTGATCGGGTCTTTGCGTTCGAAGAACTTAAGGAAGCCTTTGATTACCTCATAAGCGGCGCCCAATTCGGGAAGATCTGTATCCAACACTGATCCAAATTCTGCGCATGGCCTGACAACTGATGCTGTTTCCGCTCAAACCCGTTACTCCAGACCCCCAAAAGGTGGCGATCCAGATCTGCGAGACTGGTGAACAACTCACCTTCGCCCAACTTGATCACGGCGCAAATCGAGTCGCCAGGGTCTTGCGGTCGCTGGGTATTCAGCGGGGTGACCATGTGGCGTTGTTGTTGCCGAATGGACTTGATTTCCTAAAGACCTGCTTTGGTCTGGATCGGGCTGGGGTTTATTACACGACGATCAATACGCGGCTAACGCTCGACGAGATCGTTCACATTCTTCAGGACTGTGATGCCCGCCTGTTTCTAATGGACTCCCGACTCGATGTCGTGCAAGACGGTTTGCAGACTCGATTGTCTAATCAGGTTTTAAAGTTTTGTGTCGGGGAGCCTCTAGCGGGTTTTGGCGACTGGAAGGGTGCGCTCAGCGACGCTTCAGATGCCCCGATCGAGGACGCCTCGCAGGGCCTCGACATGTTGTATTCCTCGGGCACGACCGGCCGGCCCAAGGGCGTGAAATGGCCCCTGGTTCATCGACCAGCCGGCGAACGAACGATGTTAGTTGACCTCTTGCAACCATTGTTTTCGTACGGTGAACACACGAGGTACCTTTCGCCAGCCCCCCTCTATCATGCAGCCCCGCTGAGGCACTGTATGACCGTCGTCAAGCTCGGCGGCACGATTTATGTCATGCAGCATTTCGATGCGGAGCGTTCACTGGCCTGGATCGACAGGTTCAAAATCACTCATGCTCAGTGGGTGCCCACCATGTTTGTGCGACTCCTGAAGCTGCCAGAGGAGAAACGCCTGCAATTTGATTTGTCCTCACTGAACATGGCGTTACACGCTGCAGCACCTTGCCCGGTGGAAGTGAAACACCGGATGCTCGCGTGGTGGGGAAATATCATTCATGAGTATTATGCTGGAACCGAGAACAATGGCTTCTGTGCCATCACGCCAGACGAATGGTTGAGTCATCCCGGATCAGTCGGTCGGGCGCGCCAGGGTCGTCTGCACATCTGTGATGAACAGGGGAATGAATTGCCGGCGGGGGCCACTGGATTGGTCTACTTCTCCGATGGACCTGAATTTTCTTATCACAAGGACCCGGAGAAAACCGCGCAAAGTCGAAACACTCTTGGATGGTCAACCCTTGGGGATATTGGATTTCTTGATCCTGAGGGTTATCTGTATCTGGTCGATCGAAAGGCGTTCATGATTATTTCGGGCGGGATCAATATCTATCCACAGGAAGTTGAAAACGTACTGATCGATCATCCGCAGGTGCTAGATGTTGCGGTGGTCGGAGTTCCTGATGAGGACCTCGGGGAGTCGGTCAAGGCGGTGGTGCAGCTGGTCGATCCTCTTGAAGCAAACGCTGCGTTATCGGAAGAGCTCATCGCTTTTTGTCGACAACGGTTGGCGTCCTTTAAGTGTCCCAGGAGCATCGACTTTGACGCTGCATTACCCCGGCACCCCACCGGGAAGCTCTATAAGCAGCTTGTTCGCGATCGGTATCGTTGACGTTCACGCTCCGGCTGAACCTCTTCAAACCCACCCCTGCCGCCATTCCCCCTGATTGCGCAGGTCATGCCAATCAATGAGATGAACCTCTTTGGAGTAGACGGCTTCGATTTCAATCCATCGAACCACCTCTCCGGGTAGCTCCGGCTGGATCACTTTCGAAACCAGGAAATGCTTGTCTTTTCGAACCGGTTTGACCGCAGTCCATTTGGACAACAATAGTTTTTTGGGACTGATACGGTTCATTCAAAGGCCCTTCAATCGATTGGTTTTTCGCGATTTTTCATAAAAATGCTGAGGTTTATTCGCGAGCCATCTCACAAAAGCTGAGATCTCAGGATGCATCAGAAGTCGCTCGATCGAGTTGTACTCTCGGGCCAGTTCCGTTTCAGATAACGATGCATGAATCTTCTTATGACAGATACGATGCAACAGAACGGTCTCCCGGCCGCCCTTGGACCGTGGAATGAGATGGTGTGCTTCCTGTTCTGATTTGGGCAGGGACCGGGCGCAGAGGCAGCAGAATAATTCAATCGGCGGCGCCTGAAATGCACTCGCTTCGAGCCTGTCTGACATTAACCGACGGATACGACCCATCTCTATCCCATTAAAGAACCTCGATCACCGTGATGAGCTGACAGGGGTCATTTTATTCGCGCCGGCGAATCGTGAGTCTTGCCCCCCAACGGTAATATGGCTGACATAAACGCATCGATTCCGGCCTACCCACTCTTCAAGTCCGACCGTGACACCAACACCTCAAACGCTGCAGCCGCCGCTGCCGAAACCAAAGTTTGATCAGTTTTACAAGCACGCTGAACTGACAACGCTTCTCAAGGAATTTGCCGAGGCGAGACCCGATTTACTGGAATTACGCGAGCTAGGCCGCAGCCATGAGGGCCGACCGATCTGGCTTTTGGTCGTTACCCGAAAATCCACTGGCACTGACCAAGACAAGCCTGCGTTATGGGTCGACGGCAATATCCACGCAGCTGAACTTACTGCCAGCACGGCTTGTCTGTATTGGCTCGATCAGTTGGTCCGGCAGGACGGCAACGACGCGCAGGTCACGGAGTTGCTCAGTACCCGGGCCATATACCTGGTCCCGCGACTGAACCCTGATGGTGCGGAACTCGCGTTGGCCGAACGGCCACGGCATATTCGTTCGTCGACGCGTCCCTACCCCTGGGACGAAGCCCCTGTTGATGGGCTCACTGTCGAAGATATGGATGGCGACGGTCGGATTCTGATGATGCGCATCCAGGACCCCCACGGCGGCTGGAAAGTGAACCCTGATGAACCAAGGTTACTGACGCCACGCCTGCCAGGCGAATTTGGTGGAGTCTATTACCGTGTTATCCCGGAAGGGAGCCTGCAGCATTTTGACGGCATCACCATCAAACCCAATCCGGATATCGAAGGCTTGGATCTGAACCGGAATTTCCCCGCACATTGGCGACAGGAATTCGAACAACTCGGCGCTGGTCCCTATCCCACCAGCGAACCTGAAGTCCGGGCGATGGTTGCATTCATTGTGAAGCACCCAAATATCGGTGCGGCTGTCAGCTTTCACACGCATTCCGGGGTCATCCTGCGGCCCATGGGCACCCAGAGCGACACGGACATGACGCCGGAGGATTTGTGGATGTACAAGCGCCTCTCCGACATTGGCAGCAAACTCACGGGTTACCCCGCCGTCAGTAGTTTTCACGACTTTAAATACCATCCCAAAGAGATCATCACTGGGACCCAGGATTGGGTCTACGAACATCTGGGCGCCTTGTTCTGGACAGTAGAAATTTGGGCGCCTAACAAAGAAGCCGGAATCACGGATTACGACTGGATTCACTGGTACCGCGACCACCCTCCCGAAGACGACATCAAGCTGCTGAAATGGAGCGACGAGCAGTGCGGTGGCCAGGCTCATGTCGACTGGTACCCCTTCACCCATCCGGACCTTGGTGCCGTTGAATTGGGCGGCTGGGATCGGATGAATTTTTGGCGCAACCCCCCGCCGCACTTGCGCGAGCGCGAGGCAGCGCGATTCCCAGCCTGGCTCACCAGTATTGGTTTGACCCTGCCCAAGCTCGAACTCCTGAGTGCCAGCGCAGAACCCCTGGGTGAGAACCGTTGGCGGATCAAAATGGCCGTTGGCAACGCCGGTTATCTCCCGAGCTATGTCACCAAGCGTGCCATCGATCGGAAGACCGCCCGACCGTGCATTTTTGAGCTGACCTTGCCGAAAGGTGCCGAAATACTCATGGGGAAATTGCGTGTCGAGGGTCCGCAGCTAGAAGGCCATGCACCGCCAAATTCCATGCAGGCCTTCCTGCCGAATAAAACGCTAACGGGTGATCGAGCTATGAACGAATGGATCATTCGGGCGCCTGCGGGATCGATTGTTTCCCTCAGTGCACACGCAGGCCGAGCGGGAAGAGTCAGCACATCATTGACCTTGTGAGTGAACCCCATGAACACAAGTCTCTTCGATTTTCAAAGAACCCCCATCAATCTGGTCGTGAGTCTCGTACTTGTTTTAACCAGTTTCGCGGGATTGGCAATCGCACAGCCGGCACCGGTACAAGCCCCCAGGCCCCCAATCGAGCTCTATTCAGCCCAGGATCTTGGTCTGGCCCAGCAGGGCATGGCGACTGCAATCAAGAGCGAACTGGCCTACGAACTGATCGCGAGTCTAACGACCGAAGTCGGTCCGCGGCCTGCCGGCTCAGAAGCCGATCCGAAGGCGGTCGCCTGGGCCGAAGCCCACCTAAAGGCACTCGGCTTTGATCGTGTCTGGACCGAACCTGTCCAGATCGATGCCTGGAGACGCATTGCTGCGCATGCCGATCTCGTCACGCCCTACCCTCATCACCTTGCCGTGACCGCTCTGGGTAATAGCATCTCAACGCCTGCGACCGGACTCCAGGCTGACGTTGCTTACTACGCCAACATAGACGCGCTACGCAAAGACACCAGCGATCGGGCTCGGGGACGTATCGTGTTTATCGATGGAACCTTTGCGCGGACTCAGGACGGTGGAGGTTACGGACCAGCGGTCTCAGCGCGAGTCAATGGGGCGATCGAAGCGGGAAAACGCGGCGCCCTGGCAGTCGTGATTCGCTCGATCGGCACGGATCAGGACCGCCTGCCCCATACCGGCGCAATGCGCTATGACGCCGCGATAGCTCCCCCGATCCCGGCTGCAGCCGTGTCAACCCCCGATGCCGATCTGATCCGCCGCATTGCAACGACCCCAGACCGTTCAACGGGGCAACTCGCCCCCCTGCGGCTTTCTCTCAATCTGCAGAATGTCGCAACCCGAAACCTGACCACCCACAACGTATATGCAGAAATCCGCGGTCAGGCGAAGCCGGACGATATCGTCGCCATCGGCGGACATCTAGATTCCTGGGACCTCGGAACCGGAGCAATCGATGACGGCGCGGGCGTTGCCATCACCATAGCGGCTGCCAAGATCATTCTGGATTTTGGTATCCGTCCCAAACGTACCATTCGCGTCATCCTCTTCGGAAACGAAGAGAACGGACTCGACGGCGCCCGCAGTTATGCAAAAAAATATGGTCAGCAGCGTCACCAGCTTGCCTCTGAATCCGATCTCGGCGCAGATCGTGTTTACCGACTTCACACGCGGGTTGATGAGAAAACCCGTCCGTGGCTAAAGGCGATTGCTGACGTCATTGCACCGCTGGGCATCACGTTTGGTGACAACAATGCGACCGGTGGACCCGATTTTGGGCCCCTAACAAATCAGCAGGATCATCCGGTTGCTACGCTTGCGCAGGACGCAACCCGCTACTTTGACATTCACCACACTGCAAACGACACCCTGGACAAGATCAACCCGACTCAGTTGAATCAGAACGTTGCAGCCTGGGTGGCCATGGTTTGGCTCGCAGCCCAGGCAGACCATGATTTCAAACCAGCACCGAGAAAAACGCCCTAGGCGCCCGATACGGCAACTGCTCCAGTTTATTCTGGCGGTTCTGATTGCGTTTGAGGAATGGGGTTGGGAGCCGCTTCAGGCTTATATCGCCCGTTTTTCACGTTGGCCGCCCTGGCAAAAGCTCGAAGCGAGCATCATGAAGCTGCCGCCCTATGCGGCCCTCGCACTCTTCGCCGCGCCAGCGATCATGTTGTTGCCGCTCAAAATCGCCGCCCTTTGGCTGATCGGTCACGGGCGAGCCTTTTTGGGAATACTGGTGATCGTTGTCGCCAAAACCCTCGGAACCGCAGTGGTCGCACGACTCCTGACGCTCACCCGGCCGCGATTGCTCGAACTATCCTGGTTTGCGCATCTTTACGACCTTTGGCACCACTGGAAAACAACCCTGCTGGAGCAACTGCATTCCTCAACCCCGTGGCGACTTGCCCGGGTGATCCAGCGTGCCATCCGACGCCTCTGGGCCCGTTGAGAGTCTTCTTCGCTTAGAAATTTCTGCGTTACGCAAATGTCACGGGCTTAAGGTGTGCTTGAGGAACACCTCCATGAATCCAACTTCCAAGCTTTACACCTGTCCGATGCACCCCGAGGTGCGCCAGGACCACGCTGGCAACTGTCCAAAGTGCGGCATGGCGCTGGAGCCGGAACTGCCCACCGAACTCAACGAAGACAACCCCGAGCTGCGCGATTTTTCGCGGCGATTCTGGTGGACGCTACCGTTGACAAGCGTCGTATTTGTGCTGGCGATGTTCGGTCATCTTCTGCATGTGATGGAGATGTCCCTGCAGAGCTGGGTTGAAATGGTCCTGGCAGCGCCTGTCGTATTGTGGGGCGGCTGGCCCTTCTTTGTTCGAGGCTGGCAATCGGTTATCAAGCGCAGCCTGAACATGTGGACACTGATCAGCTTGGGGACTGGCGCCGCGTTTATTTATAGCGTGACCGCCACCGTCGGTCCCCAGTTATTTCCAGCCTCTTTTATTTCGATGGGGCGCGTAGCGGTCTATTTCGAAGCAGCTGCGGTGATCATTTCGCTCACTTTGATGGGGCAATTGCTCGAACTGAAGGCCAGGTCTGAAACCTCGGCCGCAATGAAGTCTTTGCTTGGCTTGGCTCCTAAAACGGCGCGCCGAATCCTCGCCGATGGCCGCGAAGAAGAGGTGCCATTAAGCGAAGTCAAAATCGGGGACACGCTACGGGTGCGTCCTGGCGAAAAGGTCCCCGTCGATGGAACTGTGACCGATGGCAATAGCGCCATCGATGAGTCCATGATCACAGGAGAGCCCCTGCCCGTAAGCAAGCGGGTTGGCGACCGAGTGATCGGTGCGACGCTTAATACGACCGGCGCTTTGGTCGTTCGCACCGAGAAAATCGGGGCTGAGACGGTGCTGTCCCAGATTGTGCAGATGGTGGCGCAGGCTCAGCGCTCCAAGGCTCCGATGCAGCGAATGGCTGACGTCGTGGCGGGTTACTTTGTCGGTGCCGTCTTGGCAATATCTGCTCTGACTTGTATCGGCTGGGGACTATTTGGACCTGAGCCGAGCTGGGTTTTTGGATTGGTCAATGCAGTAGCGGTCCTGATTATCGCCTGCCCCTGCGCATTGGGTCTCGCTACGCCAATGTCCATCATGGTGGCGACTGGTCTGGCGGCCACGCGCGGCGTGCTGTTCCGAAATGCGGCGGCGATCGAAAATCTGCGTAAGGTCGACACGCTCATTATCGACAAGACGGGCACCCTTACCGAAGGTCACCCGATATTTGATCGAGCGGTTCCGTCGTCTGGTTTCGAGGCCAATGAGGTACTTCGTTTGGCCGCCAGCCTGGATCAAGGCAGTGAACACCCGCTCGCCGATGCCATTGTGAGGGCCGCTCGCGAGCGTGGATTAAAGCTCGATCCGTCAGAAAATTTTGAATCGGCGTCAGGAATCGGTGTGAGCGCTCAAGTTACGGGACATCATCTTGCCCTTGGCAACAGCGCTTTTATGAAGCAACTCAACGTTCTGATCTCACCGCTGGTGTCGCAGGCAGAAGCCATGCGAAATGAAGGGGCCAGCGTGATGTTCCTTGCGGTCGACGGGAGACCTGCAGGGTTGTTAGCGGTGTCTGACCCGATCAAAAAAAGTACGCCAGAAGCCTTGGCCACCCTAAAAGCCGCCGGCCTGCGCATTGTCATGGCCACGGGCGATGGCCTGACAACCGCGAAAGCCGTTGGTGCCCGACTGGGAATTGACGAAGTCCATGGTGAAGTCAAGCCCGCCGACAAATTGGCGCTCGTTCAAAAATTGCAAAACGAAGGACGCATCGTCGCGATGGCCGGAGACGGCATCAACGATGCTCCGGCACTGGCCAAGGCCGATGTCGGGGTCGCCATGGGCACTGGGACAGACGTGGCCATGAACAGTGCCGAAATCACGTTGATCAAGGGAGATTTGCGCGCACTCGCGACTGCGCGCTTGCTGTCAGAAGCCACGGTGGCCAACATGAAGCAAAATCTGGCGTTCGCCCTGATCTACAACGCGCTGGCGATCCCGGTTGCGGCTGGAGTCCTATATCCACTCACTGGGTGGTTGCTGTCACCCATGATTGCAGCATTGACAATGAGTTTTAGCTCCGTCTCGGTCATTGGCAATGCCTTGCGCCTAAAGCGCACCACTTCCATTCCATGAAGCGACATTCCCTTTGGGTTGGAACGGCATTGTCGATGGCCGCCCTTGCGGGCTGCGCGTCGTTCTCAGACGACGGTGGACTGAAGCAAGTGTCGGAATTTACCCGAGAGCGCATTGCGCAGCCCGTGGCTCTGCAACGAGACGCTGCGCAGACCGAGACAGCTCCAGCCCGGGTTTCCGAACTACTCAAGGCTCCGCTCAATGTCGATGCTGCCGTCGAAGTGGCCTTGCTCAGCAACCGCGATTTGCAGGCCCAACTTGCCAATCTCGGTATCGCAGAGGCAGATCTCGTGCGGGCCGGGCGGCTTCGCAATCCGGGGTTTAGCTTCGGACGCCTGAGCGGAAACGGCGTCGTCGAATACGACCGAGCCGTGATGTTCGATCTGCTTGGACTGCTCACGATGCCGATGGCACGCCAGATCGAGCAGCAACGCTTCGAGCGTGCTCAGCTTCAAGCTGCGCAGGACGCGGTGACCCTGGCCGTCAATACCCGCCGTGCCTACTTCAACGCCGTCGGTGCCCAGGAGCAACTCCGCTATTTGCAGCAAGTCAAGGAGACCGCAGACATTGCAAACGAGCTCGCCAAGCGTATGGCGCAGGCAGGCAATTTCAACCGCCTCACACAGTTGCGTGAGCAAGCCTTTTATGCCGACACCACCGCCCAACTGGCCCGTGTTCAGCAGCAAGCGCTGGCTGATCGAGAGCGATTGACGCGGCTTCTCGGGTTAACTGGTGCGCAAGCGAAATTCCAACTGCCCGACCGCTTGCCGGAGTTACCGAAGCAGGCCCTCGAAGTCCGCGGCGCGGAGCAAACCGCCATGGAAAAACGCTTGGATATCCAGATCGCCAGGCGCCAGACGGAAGCATTGGCCCGCTCCCTTGGTCTCACACGAAGCACCCGCATGGTTAATGTGCTGGAAGTCGGTTATCAAAATAAGAGTGAAACCGGGGGTCCATCCTCTAACGGTTATGAGATCTCGCTGGAGTTACCAATTTTTGACTTTGGGACCGTTCGCGTTGCGCGGGCTGAAGCCTCCTACCTGCAAGCCATGAACCGCGTGGCCGCCCTCGGCGTGCAGGCGCAGTCCGAGGTGCGCGAGAGCCACGCCGCCTACCGCACGGCCTATGAGCTGGCCCGCCATTACCGCGACGAGGTGGTGCCGCTGCGAAAGCGCATTTCTGAAGAAAACCTGCTGCGCTACAACGGAATGCTGATCAGTGTCTTCGAGTTGTTAGCCGATGCCCGCGAGCAGGTCGCGAGCGTAAGCAGCGCGGTAGTCACGCTGCGCGACTTCTGGATCGCACAGGTCAACCTGGACACTGCGTTGACCGTGGGATCCCCCGTCGCCGCGACCGTATCGTCGACGAGTCCTCCGACTGCAGCCCCCACGCCCGGCCACTGAAGAACAACACGCCATGAGTAATCGTCGAGATTTTTTCCGTGCCGCAGGGTCTGTTGCACTGGGGGCGACCGCCGTTGGCAAAGTGGGGGCCGCTTCTCTGCCCGAGGCCCCCGTGCAGTCCTCTGCCGCCACTTTGCCACCACCGCCTCCGCCCAACGGTAGGCCTTTCAACCCTGTGGTGACGCTCAACGGCTGGTCATTGCCGTGGCGCATGAAAAACGACGTCAAGGAGTTTCACTTGGTTTGCGAGCCAGTGGTACGTGAATTTGCTCCGGGAATGAAGGTCAACATGTGGGGTTTCAATGGGTCTAGCCCAGGCCCCACCATTGAAGCCGTGGAAGGCGACCACATCCGCATCTTCGTGACCAACAAGCTTCCTGAGCCCACCGCCATCCACTGGCACGGAATCATGCTGCCCTCAGGCATGGACGGGGTATCGGGTCTTACTCAACCAGGCATTCCCGTCGGCAAGACCTTTGTTTATGAGTTCACGCTGCAGAGGTCAGGTTCGCACTTCTATCACACGCATTTGGACGACCAGCTCCAGCTTGCAATGGGCATGTACGGCTGTCTGGTGGTCCATCCCAAGGACCCGCGCCAGCTTGAGGTCGACCGGGACTTCATGTTCATTCTCGCTTCCTACGACATCGAGCCCGGCGCGATGACGCCCAAGATCAGCACCATGACCGAGTTCAACATGTGGACCTGGAATAACCGGGTGTTCCCAGGGATCGATCCATTGGTGGTACGCACCGGCGACCGCGTGCGCATCCGGGTCGGCAACCTCACCATGACCAACCATCCCATCCACATGCACGGACCCCACTTCGAGGTAACCGGCACAGACGGCGGCTGGGTGCCCAAGGCGGGGCGCTGGCCTGAGGTCACCACCGATGTGGGGGTGGGTCAGTTGCGAGCCATCGAATTCGATGCGGTTGCGGGTGACTGGGCCATTCACTGCCACAAGTCGCACCACACCATGGGTCCCATGGGCCACAGCCTTCCCACCATGCTGGGTGTAGAGCAGCGCGACCTGGCCCAGCGCATCGGCAAGCTGGTGCCTGATTACATGGCCATGGGCGAAAAGGGTATGCACGAGATGGCCGAAATGGAGATGCCCTTGCCCAACAACACCCTACCCATGATGACCGGCCAGGGTCCGTTTGGCCCGCTGGGCATGGGTGGCATGTTCAGCGTGGTCAAGGTGCGCGATGACGTGAAGCCCGGCGATTTCCGGGACCCGGGCAATTACAACCACCCGCCCGGCACCGTAGCCCATGAATTCCAGGGCGATGTGCCAGAGCCCGTTCGGGCCGAACTGGTCACGCCCGACAACAAGCCTCAACTTTCGAAGAGTTCGAGATGATTTCTCGTTTTTTTATGCTCGCCGCAGCGTTAAATTTATCGACTGCAGTCCTCGCGCAATCCCCCAATACGGATCATTCTGCGCACCGCCCAGTCGATGCGCCGGCAAGCGTACCGGCGTCTCAGCCAACGACTGAGGGTGAGGTAAGGAAGGTCGACAAATTGCAAGGCAAGGTCACGCTTCGCCATGGCCGTATCGAGAATCTAAACATGGCGCCGATGACCATGGTGTTCACAGCGGCAGATTCGACGCTCCTGGAAAGGCTCAATCCAGGCGACAAAGTTCGGTTCTCAGCCGAGAAGCGCAATGGTGTCTTTACCGTCACTGGCATCGAGCTGGCCAACTGATCACCGTATTTCGGGAAATTCCAATGTCCTGCCTTTTTCCGCGCGTCCTGACCACGCTGATTGCACTCCACTTGACGGTATACGCCCACGCATTCGAGGCCGGCTGGATGCAGATACAGACCGCAGGCGCGACGCCCGAATCGCCCAAGACGACGGTCGCCCTGTATTACCCGACGATGGCCGCACCACGACCGATCGCGATGGGACCCTTCGCGCTTAAC
>CAIPGD010000071.1 GCA_903864485.1 uncultured bacterium
GGTTATGAAGAATGACTGGTTGGCTTGATCACGAGAGTGTCGAGACGGTTTTTGTCACCCTCAAACTGGCTGGGCTGACTACGAGCCTGCTCCTGATTTTGGCCACCCCAATCGCCTGGTGGTTGGCCCGCACGAAATCAGGTTGGCGTGTCCCCATCGCTTCGATGGTTGCATTGCCTCTGGTCTTGCCGCCGACAGTGCTCGGGTTCTATCTCCTCGTGACCCTCGGACCTCATGGGCCATTGGGCCAGCTGACCCAGTCGATGGGCCTGGGCAACTTTGCCTTCACCTTCACAGGATTGGTGATCGGCTCATTGATTTACTCGCTACCGTTTGCGGTCCAGCCGCTTCAAAATGCCTTTGAAGCGATGGGTGAGCGTCCACTCGAAGTTGCAGCCACACTGCGTGCCAGTCCGTGGGATGCTTTTTTGACCGTCGCTTTGCCACTAGCAAGACCGGGGTACTTGACCGCGGCCATTTTGAGCTTCGCCCACACCGTTGGTGAATTTGGTGTCGTTCTGATGATTGGAGGCAATATTCCGGGCAAAACGCGGGTTGTTTCGACGCAAATATACGGCCATGTCGAATCCATGGAATATGCCCAGGCACATGCGTTAGCTGGCGGGATGCTTTTGTTTTGCTTCACGATTTTGCTGGTGATGACGTGGCTGAATCGGAATCCGATGCGGGCGCTGTCGTGACGAATATTGGAAGGGTGAGGGGCGCCCAGCCGATCCAGATCACGCTAGAGTTCGCCCGCCCCGAGTTCTTACTCGATGTTGACCTCAGACTGCCTTCAACGGGGATCACGGTTTTGTTTGGGGCCTCAGGGTCGGGCAAGACCACCTTGCTGCGGTGTGTGGCGGGTCTAGAGCGGGCGCCACGTGCAATCGTCACGGTTAATGGATCTGAATGGCAGCACGATGAGTCGATTTTTTTGCCGACTTGGCGGCGGCCACTCGGGTACGTGTTCCAGGAGCCTAGCCTGTTCGCGCATCTAAACGTGGAACAAAACATTCGCTATGGATTGAGCCGAGGTGCGCCGGCATCGAGCGCATCGCCCGCTTCGATTGATTCCGTCATCGAACTGTTGGGCATCTCGGCGTTGCTTCATCGCAAGCCAACCGAACTTTCAGGCGGTGAGCGCCAGCGTGTAGCAATTGCCCGTGCGCTCGCCACGCAACCACAATTACTGCTACTCGACGAGCCCTTGGCGTCCCTCGATCAGGCTCGGCGGCGGGAGATCTTGCCCTGGCTGGGTCGACTACGGGACGAATTGAAGATCCCAATGCTCTACGTCACCCATTCCGCAGATGAGGTGGGGCGGCTGGCGGATCACCTCGTCGTAATCGACCGGGGACGCGTTAACGCATCAGGGCCAGTTTCGCAGGTCTTGAGCGCCATCAATCCTGTGGTCGTCCTCGGCGATGACGCCGGAGCGTTACTCGATGTGAAGGTCGCCGAGCATGATCGGCACTGGAAGCTGGTTCGGGTCGAATTCCCCGGGGGGGACTTGTGGTTACGGGACACGGGTTTTTCGACGCGAGATTCCACGATTCCGTCCACTGGTAAATCCGCTCGGGTTCGGGTGTTGGCACGTGATGTCAGCATTGCCACCGAGCGGCCAACCCATACCAGTATTCAGAATATTATTCCGTGCCTCGTGGAGTCTGTCGCGGCTGATCTTGAAGAATCGCAGTCGCTGGTTCAATTGCGTTGCGGCGAATCGATCCTGTTAGCCCGAATCACATCACGGGCGGTCGCGTCGCTGGGCCTCATCGCGGGGGTGCAGGTCTGGGCTCAGATCAAGGCGGTGGCGTTGGTGGATTAATTGGCGTTGCGTGAATGTCGTGCCACGCCCCGTTTTTGCTGATTGATCCGGATCCCAAACCCGGAGTCACCGATGAACGATCTCGCTAGCCTGCTCAGTCAACTGGGTCTCGCCGATGACCCTGAAGGCGTTCGCCGCTTCATTCATCATCATGCGCCGCTCGATCCGAGGATGCGGATCGAAGAGGCTCCGTTCTGGACGTCGGTGCAGGCCGACGTGCTCAGCGCATGCTGGCTTGAGGATGCCGACTGGTGCGACGCCTTTGATCAATTGAATCTTGCGTTGAGTTTGGGTCCTGATGATGTGGCGTAAATTACCCGGTTTCACGTCACCAAGAGATCCCGATGAGTCTGGCCATTCAATTCGACGATGTCACGGCCGCCGCTGCGCGCTTGGCCGGATACGCAATCCGAACGCCCGTGCTGACCTCGCAGACCGCTAACGCTCTCACTGGCGCGCAGCTGTTCTTCAAAGCTGAAAACTTTCAGCGAATGGGGGCGTTCAAATTCCGTGGGGCGTTTAACGCGCTTTCAAAGTTCAGCCCCGAACAACGTGCAAAAGGTGCGATCACCTATTCGTCGGGTAACCATGCGCAAGCGGTTGCCTTGTCGGCCCGGATGCTTGGTATGCCGAGCGTGATCGTGATGCCGCAGGATGCGCCGGCAGCCAAGCTGGCAGCCACTCGGGGTTATCAATCTGGGCAGGCTGGCAGTGATGTGGTTTTGTACGATCGCTACAGACAAGACCGGGAAGCGATTGGGCATCAGATTGCCTCTGAGCGGGGGATGACTCTGATCCCGCCCTTTGATCATCCAGATGTCATGGCCGGGCAGGGCACAGCGGCGCTCGAACTGATTGATCAAGTCGCAGAGATGGATGGTGGCGGACTCGATGCCTTGTTGGTCTGCCTGGGTGGCGGCGGTCTAATTTCTGGTTGCGCCGTGGCCGCCAAACATCGGCTACCCGCGATCGAGGTCTGGGGGGTCGAACCCGAGGCCGGAAACGACACCCAGCAAAGCCTCGCACGAGGGCAAATCGTGCGGATCGAAACCCCAAAAACGATCGCAGATGGCGCCCAAACCCAGTCGAGTGGACAACTCACCTTCCCGGTCATTCAGCGCCTCGTCAAAGGCGTCGTGACGGCGACGGATGCTCAGTTGATCGAGACGATGAGGTTCTTCGCTGAGCGGATGAAAATGGTCGTCGAGCCGACGGGGTGTCTGGCGGCTGCGGCGGTGTTTGCCCGGGCCGCCGGACTATCGGATCTGCGTGGTAAGCGCGTCGGCGTCATTGTGTCTGGGGGCAACGTCGACATCGCCCGTTTCGGTGAGTTGTTGGCCGCCTCGGTTTAGTTCGGATCGCGGACATCCGCGATCACCGTCTTGCCAAAATCGGGTCGCTCCAAATAGGCAACGACCTTCGCCGCAGCGGACTCTGGCGTGTCGAGTAGCCCGCCGGACTTAAGACCCGCAAAGCGTTGCTGATCGGGAAATGCCACTGGGTCAGCGCCGCGCAACTGGACCTGCATGTCGGTATCGATCACCCCGGGGGCGAGTGAGATGATTCGTGCGCCGTTTGGGTGCCGCGCCGCTTCAAGCGCCAGTGATCGGCTGACATGGTCCATCCCCGCCTTGGTCGCGCAATAGACAGCGCTGCCGGCCATCGCCTGGCGGCCAAGACCAGAAGAGATGTTGAGGATCTTGCGGGGCACTTCCGACCCTAGATCGTCACTAGCCCCCAGAAACGCAGCGCTGAGGAGTACCGGCGCCTCGAGTCCTGCTCGAATCGCGTGGCTAATGGTGGCGAGGTCAACTGAGGCAAGCGGGCCTGGTTCGACAAGCAAGGCGGCGTTATTGATCAGATTTAAGCTGCTGACTGAACTCCGCGGCAGACCTGCGACCCATTGCTGAAGCTGTTCGGCGACCTCTACAGGGGAGGTGAGGTCGACCGACCATTGCTCGAGCATCGCCGGGACATTGCCGGGAGGCTTGGCGAGATCCGCGTTGGGTGTGCGTTGAAGCGTCAGGATCCGATGGCCTTTTGCGAGCAACTGCTTTGCAATGGCCAGGCCAAGGCCACGGGATGCGCCGGTGATGATGGTGACAGGCGAGGTGACAGGTGAGGTAACGGGTGAGGTGACTGGTGAGGGGCTCATGGTTCGACCTCGAAAGGTTTAAAACGGGGTGGTGGTAGAGAACTTCACGAGTTCTTGCCGGAGCGGATGAATGAACTCAAGATCAGAAGCATGTAAGAGTAATCGCGAACTCACCCTCGAGGGATCCTCGGATCCGTAGAGGGAATCGCCCACAATCGGGTGACCGATTGCGCTGAGATGTAACCGGAGTTGATGTGATCGTCCTGTGATCGGCGATAACTCTAATCTTGAGTAAGATTCTGAATGTTGAAAAGGTAACAGTCGCCAATGAGTCGTTGCTGACTTGCCTTGCACCCAATCAACCTTTTGGCGCGGCCGGTTGGGCCAGTCGGCGATTAGGGGCAACTCAATCGTCCCGGTGGGGGCCGTGAGATGACCGTGGACAACAGCCTCATAGCGTTTATGGACCAGGCGTTGCTCGAACAGTTGGCTGAGCGCACGTTGCATCATTGCCCCCCGCGCGAACAACAGTAGCCCTGAAGTCGCCATGTCGAGTCGATGGACAACCAGGGCATCCGAATAAATGGCTTGCAGGCGCGAGATCGCGCTGTCCTTCAGCTCAGGTGGGCGCCCCGGAACGGATGGAAGCCCTGCTGGTTTGTTGACCACGATCAGGTCCGAATCCGCAAACACCACAAAGAGATCCTTGCGATCCAGGCCCTGACCACCTGAGGGCTGTTCGAAATTCAAGGCTGCAATGTCAGGTTGTGGGCACCAGCCGGTCGCGGCGCGCAAGCTGCGGGAAGCCCTGCCACCACAGGCCGGCCACAACGATGGATCCGATTCCGCCAACGATCACGGACCCAACTGGACCGATCGCGGCGGCCACTGCACCCGACTCAAATTCGCCGAGCTGATTGGATGCGCCGATGAAGACTGAATTGACGGCGCCCACGCGCCCGCGCATGTGGTCCGGGGTTTCCAGTTGAACCAGGGTCGAACGGACAACGATGCTCACCATGTCGGCCGCTCCGGTGATTGCGAGTGCCACCATCGAGACCCAGAACGAGGTGGATACCCCGAAAATCACTGTGGCTAACCCATAGACCACGATCGCTACGAACAATTTGCTCCCGGCTTGATCCTCGACCGGCCATCGAGTGAGGAGTGCTGACATCAGCAAGGCGCCGATTCCAGGGGCGGCGCGCAACAGGCCCAAACCCCATGGGCCGACATGCAGCAGGTCACGGGCGAAGATAGGTAGTAATGCGGTCGCGCCGCCGAGAAGGACTGCGAAGAGATCGAGTGAGATCGCGCCCAACAGCACGGGCTGATCACGCACATAGCGCACGCCTGCGAGGAGACTGTTCAGGCTGGGACGCTCGCCAGCGGGTGGCGCCGGATGACGGATGGTCAGACACAACAAGGTGCCGACCAAGAAGAGCGCGGCGCAGGTGCCATACACGGTGGCATGCCCCGCGACGTAGATAAACCCTCCGATCGCTGGGCCAGCGATGATGGCGGCTTGCATACCCGCCGAGCTGAAGGCTAGCGCACGGGGCAATAATTCGATCGGAACCAAAATTGGAATCAGCGCGGACTGCGCGGGCATCTGAAATGCCTTGATACTTCCGAGCACGAGCGAAAGGACAAGCAGCAGGGTTCGGCCATGCCCCTGCGGGTCGCCAATCTCGAATGGATGCGTTGCAAGTACTAAGGCCACGATGCCCTGGAGGGCCAAACAGAGGGCGATCAATCGGGCCCGATGATGACGGTCCACGACATGGCCCGAGACCAACATCAACGCGACTGCTGGCAGAAACTGGAACAATCCGACGAGCCCTAGGTCCCAGGCGGATTGGGTCAGGTCGTACATTTGCCAGCCGATGGCGACCATCAGCATCTGGCTGCCGGAAACCCCGGCGATCCTGGCAAACCAGAGGCGCAGGAAGGCTTGTTGATGAAAAATCGAAGGGGTCATCTAGCGTGGAGACTTCCCGGACCAAATTGATTTGAGCGCCGATTTGCGCCACCGTGCGAGGTCAGGTGGGCTCGACACCGGGTTGGCGAGTTTGCGCAACAGTCCATCATGGATGTCGTAAATCAGACCGTGTAGCGTCAGCGCCTGCTCGCGCTTCCATGCATTCATCACGCTGGGCAGACGGCAAAGCTGACTGACTTGTTCGAGGGCATTGAGCTCACAGAGTCGGTCGACAAGTTGCTGTGGTTGCTCGATCGCATCCAGCTGTTTCGCGTACGTATGCCGAACCATTTCGACATGATGCAGCCAGTGTCCAGAGAGTCCCAATCGCTGGCCGGAAAGAACGGTTTGAACGCCGCCGCAGCCATAGTGGCCCACTACCATGATGTGCTCCACGCGAAGCACTTCGATGGCGTATTCGACGACGGTCAGACAGTTGAGATCCGTGGGGACGACCAGGTTCGCGACATTTCGATGCACGAACACTTCGCCGGGTGGCAGCCCGATGATCTGGTTTGCAGGGACGCGGCTGTCGGAGCAGCCAATCCAGAGATAACGGGGGGCCTGTTGTTGAGCCAGTCGATCAAAAAACGCTGGATCGGTCTTCAGCATTCGCTTAGCCCAAGCGCGATTATTTTCAAATAGCGGTCGTAGGCCGTCCGAGATGTCTTTCTTCGACATGGGTGGAGTTACTCGGGTCGCTTGGGCATCAGAACTGATAACGGCGCAGGCCGCCATCCACCGGAATGACCGCGCCGGTAATGTATTGCGCTCTGGGGGAGGCAAGAAACACGACGAGTGCGGCGAGCTCTTCGGGTTCGCCGTAACGTCCCATCGGGATTTCGTGTTCCGATTGCCAGGCTCGGTATTCAGGCGTGTAGTTGCGCAAAATCTGGTCACTCAGGATTCGGCCAGGCGGGATGCAGTTGACGGTGACCCCCTGCTTTCCAACCTCGCGCGACAAGCCTTTGGCCCACGAATGGATGGCTGCCTTCGCACAAAAGGCACCGTTGATGCCGTCGGGCTCAGACTTTCCGGTGATGTTGATGACACGACCCCAACCGTTCCCCATCATCTGATCGATCAATCGATCGGTGAGTTGGCGGTGACGGGTGAAGTTCAGCGTGATGGCTTCTTCCCAAACGGCCTCGTCGGTGTGGAGCTTAAACGGGCGCGAACCGCCCGCGTTGTTGACCAGGATTTCGACCGTGCCGAGCGCGGCCAGCGCCTGATCTGCGATCAGTTGCGCTGCGTCTGGGGCGAGCGCGTCCTGAATGATGATCGTGGCAGTCGGGCCACCGTCCGCTTGGATCACTGAAGCGACTTCGCTCAATGCGTCGGCACGGCGGCCAACCAGCGCGAGTCGAACGCCCTCGGCGGCGAGCGCGATCGCGATGGCGCGACCGATACCTGCGCTCGCTCCGGTGACCAACGCGGTCTTGCCGCGCAGTTGCATATCCATGGACCTACTCTCAGGAATCGAGTTTTAGATTGGATTTCTTCACCACGAGTTCCCAGCGTGCCTGTTCTTCCCGAATGAATTTGCCGAAATCTTCTGGAGTGCCAGGACCGAAGATCGCATTGTCGGTCGAGAATCGTTCACCTACCTGACGGGTTTTCAGTGCCTGATTAGCCGCTGCATTGAGTTTTTCGATAATGGCTTTGGGCACCGCTGCGGGTGCCATGATTCCGTACCACTGCGAGGTCTCAAACCCTTCATAACCCTGCTCGGCGACCGTCGGTACATCAGGTAGTGCTGCGATGCGCTTTGGCATGCCGACCGCGATTGGCCGAACCCGGCCGTCTTTAATGTACGGCATCAATGCGGGAGCCCCCGCGGATGCCGTTTCGGTGCGTCCCGCAATCAGGTCGATCATTTGCGGGCCCGTGCCGCGATACGGGATATGGGTCAGGTCGATGCCCGTCACCATCGCGAGATATTCGTAGGCGAGATGTCCGGCGCTAGCATTTCCTGCCGAGCCATAGTTAAGTTTCCCTGGTTTGCTTTTCGCCAGCGCCACGAATTCCTTCAGGTTTTTGGCTGGCACATCGGGATGAACCACGAACAAATTGGGTACGCGGGCCAGAAGGGCGACTGGCTGAAAATCTTTGTTGACGTCGTAGGGTTGCTTCGCGAGTGCATAAGGGTTGACCGCCAGCGTCCCCACATGGCCCAGAACCAGCGTATGACCATCGGGTGCTGCCTTGAGTACCTCGGTCATCGCGATCACACCGGCCCCGCCCGGTTTGTTTTCAACGATGACATTCTGTCCCAGTAGAGTGCTCATTTCCACCGCGAGGGTGCGCGCAACGATTTCGGAGGTTCCGCCTGGCGCGAACGGCACCAGAAGCCGAATCGGTTTGGTCGGAAATGCCTGAGCAAATGCCAGCTCGGTTCGTCCGGTCATCACGAGGGCGGCGGCCGCAGTCGCGCTTAATGACAATCGTCGTTGGCGCTGGTGTTTGGTCAAAGTTGAGTTCATGGGCATTTGTCTCCAATGATGGATAAGGCTATTTGGGCAAGGCGCGTTCGCTGTAACGCCATAACTCTTCGGCCAGTGCCTGATTAGACGCTAATGCAGTCGGTTGCCGGACCTGACATCGGTCGTAGTACAACCCGGTTTGTTCGGCGACTGCGTCGGAGCTCGCGCAATACAGCGTGGTCTTCGCACCCTCTTCGGGCGTAATCATGGAACGTTTACGAAGCTTTACAACGAACTCCGGCGCGTGGCGCCAGATTTCACTGGCGATTACCCCAGGGTGCAACGCGTAGGTATGTACCCCGGTCCCCTGGAGTCGCCGTCCGAGTTCTTGACTGAACAGAATGTTGGCGAGTTTGGAGACGCCATATTCGCGAATGGTCAGCCACGACCGCGTGCGAAGGGTGAGGTCCTCAAACCGGAGGCGACTGACGTAGCGATGGGCCCGGCTCGCGACCGTCACGATGCGGGCGGGCGCACTCTCCTGGATTCTGGGGAGGAGCGCTTGCGTCAACGCAAAATGGCCCATGTGGTTGGTTCCGAACGCAACTTCAAAACCCGAGGCGGTTATTCCGCGGGCACCCGCCATCCCGGCGTTATTGATCAGGCAATGAATCGGCAGGTCCCGGGCCAGGAGTTGATCGGCGCAGGCCCGAATGGATTGAAAATCCCCCAGATCGAGTACGACTGTTTCGACCCGATGATTACCGGTGACCAGCCGGATCTGGTCTCGAGCGGCGTTTGCGCGCGCCTCGGTCCGGCAAGCCATCACGATATGCGCGCCCTGTCGAGCGAGTTCCAATGCGGTGAAGAAGCCGATCCCGGTGTTGGCACCCGTAATCAGGACCACTTTGTTCTGCATTTCCGATCCTTTTCGTTGCCAAGAGCGTACCACCGGGGCGGGGCGGGGACTTTCGGGAGCGCTTGCGCATCAAATGCGTGGTTCTGCGAATTACTTCACCTTTCGGTGGTTTTTCCGCTGGAGGTGAGATTGGGTCGGGCAGTAGGATCAATCTTGATTTAAAACCCATTTGAACCCCGGAGATCCACATGGCCCGTCTTGCCCCTGATTCCAATAGTGAACTCCTCAAAATCCGCGCTGAGCGTGAGCGCCTCGAACAGCGGGAAAAGCAGTTGCTGCGCAGCGTGCAATCGCGGGGGCTGAACGAAATCGTTCGAATTGCCGGGCTTTATCAACTGGATGCGGATCGAATCTCGGCGGCCTTATCGCGCCGCACTGAGCGGGCAAATCCCGGCATCGTCGTCAGCACCGGCCGCAAGGTAGATCCCAAATTTCGTGATCCTGCCGATCCCGCCAAAACCTGGTCAGGTCGCGGCAAGAAACCACATTGGGTTCAACACCTGGAAACCGCTGGGCGGCTCGACTCGGCGCGCATTTCGCAACGCGCATCGGTCTAATCAGATCCGCCGGGCCGAATACGATTTTAAGAAGTCTTCGACCGTCGGCCAGCGCAGGCTGGCCCTTAACTCGCGCAATGCCCGGCGCCCGTCGATTCGGCGGGATTCCGACAAGAATGAAAGCATCATTGGGGTCAGGTACTGAGCCAGTTCCGCCTTCGGGACCCGCGGGGGTGGGGGCAGGCCGAGGGTGTTTGCAACTAAATCCAGCCACTGTCCTGTTGTCAAATCGCTTTGATCAACGGTATTAAAGACGCGCCCCGACCGCATTCGCATCAAACCGAGGACGGTCAGTCGGGCAAGGTCATCTGCATGAATATGATTGGTATATCCGTCACCGGTGCCCTCAGCGACTGGCAGTCCGTTGCGCAGTCGTTCTTCCGGTAAACGTTCGGCGGCATAGATACCCGGAACCCGCAGAATGTTTGCCTGCAGGCTTGGTGGTCGCCCTGGTCGCCGCCCTAGTCGCCCCCCGGGCCGCCCACGCTTAATCGCCTGGCGGATTTGTTGTTCAGCATCGACGCGGCGCTTGGCGCGGGGTGTTGTCGGCTGGACGGGCGTGGTTTCGCTGACCCAACCCCCAGCGCGGTCTCCATAAACGCCGGTCGTACTCATGTAAACCAGGCGGGGTGAGGGTTTCGAGGTGCCTGCGCGCTTGGCTTGTGCGGCGCCGTGCGCTGTCAGCCAGTGCCCTAGTCTCGGATCGGCGGCCCCGGTGTTTGGTGGTGGCGCGAGGTAGAGTGTCCAGTGGGCAAGGCCAGCAGCGCGGGCCAGTGTGCGCCGATGATCGAGATCTGCAGTCACCGGCTGGATACCAAGGCGCCTGAGTTCGTCGGCGGTCGCCTTGCTTCGGGCGGTGCCGAACACGCGCCAGCGCGAACCAAGCAAGCCAGCGATCCGTTGACCCACGTCGCCGCAACCGACGATCAGCAGACGCGGGCGGCGTAGTCTGCGAGGAAGAACAGGCCGTCGCATTAAAGTCCTGAGTCCTAGAGTTTGGCAAAATCGCGAATTCAACAAGTTTATCGGGTACGCACGTATGGGCCATCTGGTCACTCTCCTCCCGAGCGGTCAACAATTTTCGGCTGAGCCGGGCGAACCGATTCTTGAAGCGGCTTTAAGAGCGCATGTCGTTCTGCCTTATGGTTGTCGGAACGGCGCTTGTGGTTCCTGTAAGGCGCGGGTGGTCGTGGGCACTTTGCAGCAGGACGCGCATTCCACCGGCGCGATGACTCAGGCTGAAAAACAGGACGGTTTTGCCCTATTGTGCTGCGCCGTTGCCCAGACTGACCTGACTGTCGAGGCCAGGGTCCTCGCAGGTGTGGGCGATATTCCGGTGCGCAAAATGCCGTGCCGGATTGCCTCGATTGAGCGCCCAACGAACGATGTGGCAATCGTGCGTCTGCAACTTCCCGCGACCGAGCGGCTGCAATTTCTGGCGGGGCAGTATGTCGACATTATTCTCAAAGACGGCGCGCGTCGGAGCTACTCGATTGCGGTGCCCCCGCACGCGGTCGAAGACGGTCTGGAACTGCATATTCGACACTTCGCCGGGGGGCGATTTACGGATGCGCTGTTTGGCGTCACCGCGCCTGAGATCAAGGTGCGAGACATCCTTCGATTCGAGGGACCGCTTGGGACATTCTTTTTGCGCGAGGACAGCCAGAGACCACTGATTCTGGTCGCAAGCGGCACGGGGTTCGCACCAATCCAGGCGATGGTCGAGCACGCACGATCCAAGCGCATCGATCGGCCGATGACCCTTTATTGGGGAGGGCGCAGACCCGCCGACTTGTATCGCGACGAGATCGCCCAACAGTGGGCGCGCGAGATTCCGGATTTTCGGTATGTGCCCGTGGTGTCCGAAGCCCAGCCCGAAGATCAGTGGACTGGTCGGACGGGTTTCGTTCACCTAGCGGTCTTGCAAGACTTCCCACGCCTCGAGGATTTTCAGGTCTACGCGTGCGGTGCACCCGTGATGGTTGAAGCCGCACGGCGCGATTTCAGCGCGCTTGCGGGATTGCCGGTCGACGAGTTTTTTGCTGACTCGTTCACGACGGCCGCTGACGAGGCCGCCGCGCATGGGGGGCCTGCGGGGACGGCTTGATCAGGCGCCTTTCAGCCCTTTATCAAGCGCCGTCTTCGCCTAAGTACGCCGACCGCACGCGCGCATCATCAAGCAAGACCGATGCAGAATCCGTCAATGTAATCTGCCCAGATTCCATCACGTAACCGCGATGCGCGCAGCCCAATGCCAGACGCGCGTTCTGCTCGACCAGCAGGATCGGGGTGCCGGCGGCCGACACCGTGCGAATCACGTCGAAGATCTTTTCAACCAGGATGGGCGAAAGGCCCATTGAGGGTTCATCAAGCAGCAGTAATCGCGGACGTCCCATCAGTGCGCGGGCCATGGCGAGCATCTGCTGCTCGCCCCCCGACATGGTTCCCGCCAGTTGCTTCGTTCGCTCACGCAGCCGCGGGAAGAGCGTCAGCATGTGCTCGATATCGGCCGCGATTTCAGCTGCGCTACTGCCCGCGCTACTGCCCGCGCTATTGGCCAAGTTATTGACCACGTTATTAACCGCGACGTGAGCTGCACCCGTGCGTGAAAATGCGCCCATCTGCAGATTTTCCATCACGCTCATGCGGGCAAACACGCCGCGTCCTTCCGGGACCATGGCCAATCCCCTGCGCACCAGTGCATGGGTCGGGATCCCCCGGATCGATTCACCAAACAGTTCGATCTGTCCACTCCAGGCCAAGTCGCCGGTCAGGGCCTTGAGCGTGGTGGTCTTACCAGCGCCGTTCGCCCCGATCAGCGTGACGAGTTCGCCAGGTCTGACCTCGAAATCGATCCCTTTGACGGCCTGAATTCCGCCATAGGCCACCTGAAGCCCGGCTACCTTGAGTACCGGCTCAAGCATGGGCGGCTCCTTCCGGGCTGGTACCCAGATAGGCTTCGATCACCGCCGGGTCGAGACGAACATCGGCGGGGAGCCCTTCCGCAATCCGTCGGCCCTGGTCAAGAACGGTTACCCGGTCACAAAGTCCCATCACCAGTTTGACGTCATGTTCGATCAGAAGAATTGTGGTGCCTCGTTCCAGGATGCGTTCAAGCAGTCCGCGTAAAGCCTGTTTTTCCGTCGCATTCATTCCGGCTGCGGGCTCGTCGAGCGCGAGGAGTCGGGGCTCCGTCGCCAGGGCCCGGGCGATCTCGAGCCGACGCTGATCGCCATACGATAGGGTGCGCGCGGTGTGATTGGCTAGGCCCGCGATTCCAACAAATTCAAGCATCGCTAACGCCTGATCGGCGATGGCCCGCTCTTCGGTGCGTTGCGCAGACGTTCTCAGGACCGCCCCGAGAATGCCGGCTGAGGTTCGGACATGGCGTCCGACCATGACATTCTCGAGTGCCGTCATCGAACCAAAAAGGCGAATGTTCTGAAATGTACGAGCGATTCCGGCAGCGGCAACCAGATGCACTGCGGTGGGTGAGTAGGGTTTTCCGTCGAGCAAAAATTGCCCGCTATCGGGTACGTAGAGTCCGGTGATGACGTTGAATAGGGTTGTCTTGCCGGCGCCATTCGGACCGATCAGTCCGACAATTTGTCCCCGTGGCACGGCCAGAGCGACGTCGCTGAGGGCCTGCAGGCCGCCAAAGCGTTTTGATACCCCGCGAATGTCCAGCAAGAGGTCGGGCTTGGCGTTTTTCATGTCGCTCGTCATGCTGCCCGTGTTGGTACTCGTCATGCTGCCTGTCTTTGAGGCGCGGGCCACAAACCAGCGGGACGCACCAGCATGATCAGCATCATCGAGAGGCCAAACAGCAACATCCGCAGGGCCTCGGCCGGGATGAGCTCAGCCCCGAACAAACTTTCCTGAACCGGTCGTGCGATATGGCGCAAGGTCTCCGGAATGGCATAGAGCAGCACCGCGCCCAGGATGACCCCCGGAATGTGACCCATTCCCCCCAAAACAACCATCGCCACAATCACGATCGACTCATTGAGGGTGAAGCTTTCGGGCGAGACGAAACCCTGAAACGCAGCGAACAACGCGCCAGAAATGCCGCCAAATGACGCGCCCAAGGCAAAGGCGAGCAACTTCACGTTGCGGGTATTGATGCCCATAGCACGGGCGGCGATTTCATCTTCGCGAATCGCGACCCACGCGCGTCCAATCCGCGAATCCTGCAACCGGACGCTGACAACGATCACCAGCAGGGTCAGGGCGAGGAACAGAAAGTAGTACATCGTCACCGACGAGATTTCGAGCGATCCGGTTTCTGGACTTCCCAATACGATCTTCTTGCCCAAGTTGAGGCCGAAGAGGCTGACCGAATCAATGTTGCTGATGCCTTGCGGGCCATTCGTCAAATTTGCTGGGGCATTGAGATTGTTTAGAAAAATACGAATGATCTCGCCAAACCCCAGGGTGACGATCGCCAGGTAGTCACCGCGCAGTTTGAGGGTCGGGGCGCCGAGCAAGATGCCGAACGCGGCTGCCAGCCCGGCGCCAAGCGGCAGAATCAGCCAGACTCCGGCATGCATTCCGTTGGGCAATGCCTGTGCGATCCAGTCGAATTGTTCGATCAGATGCGGGCTAGAGAGGAGGGCGTACAGGTAGGCTCCTACCGCATAGAAAGCGATGTAGCCCAGATCGAGCAGGCCCGCATAGCCCACCACAATATTGAGTCCGAGCGCCAGCATGATGTAGAGCAGGGCGAAGTCGAGAATCCGGACCCACGAATTACCAGCAAGCCCCGCCACAAACGGGAGCACCACCAGTGTGATCGCGATCAAGCCAATGCCGAGGACCTTTCGCCCGTTTTGCGAAGCAACCCCATCAGGCACGATCGGCTACCCTTTCTCCGAGCAGTCCGGATGGGCGCAATAGCAAGACGCCAATTAACACGACGAAGGCAAAAATATCCTGGTAGTGACTGCCGAGGAATCCCCCGGTCAGGTCGCCGATGTAGCCCGCGCCGAGGCTCTCGATAATGCCCAGGAGTAAGCCACCGACGACCGCACCTGCAAGGTTGCCGATACCTCCGAGTACGGCCGCGGTGAATGCCTTGAGGCCGGGCATGAAGCCCATTGCGAACTGCGCGATGTTGTAGTTCATCGCCACCAGCACGCCAGCCACCGCCGCGAGCGCTGCCCCGATGGCAAA
>CAIPGD010000072.1 GCA_903864485.1 uncultured bacterium
CTGGCGGCGCTTTCGTTGTTGATCTTGGAGTAGTTCACCCCAACGGAAGTCCGCTTCGAAAGGCTGTAGTCATAACCGATCGAAACCTGGGTCGCGCCGGTATTGCTCTGACCACTGATCCCTTGAGCCTTCGTGTACTGGAACAGGATTGCGCCCATTCCCATCGGGGCGGTGACCGCGATATGCGATGCTTTACGCTTCTGGTCTGCAGCAGAGCCGAACTTCAGCTTCGAGTCGTCGTACTGAGCGCCGATCTTGGCGATGCCCAGATCGTAGCTGCCGTATAACTTCATCGACTCTTCTCCACTCTTGGCGGTCGCGCCAAGAGCGGCGATCGTTGTGCCCAGGGCACCCGAGGTCACGTTCGCTGTGGCCGCGCCAGTGACGTTTTCAACTTTGGCATCCCAAATGCTGATCCCGGCGTAAATCGGGCCTTGACGATAGTTAATTTCGGCGTGGCTGGCCTGACCCTTACCAGGGTTAATCGTGGTCAGCGTCGTCGAGGTCTGGTAAGCAGTGCCGCCTTCAATTGCGAAAGGAGCGGTCGAATAATCGATCTGGGCGCTGAAGCCCGACATGACTGGCGTCATGTAGCGGATCACGTTCTTGGTCCGCGAGGTCACAGCGATTGGGGCCGCGCCGATGTAATCGAGCAGCGAGGTCGACGAAGCACCCAACGAAGTGGCGCGTGCGCCGAACTCGTCAAGACCTTTGCCGTAATGGGTGTCAAGGTTGCCGAAGCGAATTTCACCGAAACCACCCTTAACGCCAACGAAGGTGTTGCCGCCTGCGAGCAGACCCTGTGGGGTGACGCCGTAACCGCCACCGCTGGTGCCATCGTTGCCGTTGAAGCGGTTGTCAACCTGGAAAACAGCGGCCATGCCGCCGCCCAGATCTTCGGTTCCGCTCAGGATGATCCGCGAGGAACCGTCCGACATGGCGGTGTCCTTGATCTTGCCAACGCCTGTGACGGAATCGGTCGAGAACCGGGTGATACCGGTCTTGATGTTGCCGGAGATGGTCACGCTGGATTGAGCCAGTGCGACGCCAGGAAGCGCGGCGACGACGGCCAGCGCGAGTAGCGATTTCTTCATGATGGTCCCTGCTATGTCTAGAGTGATGAATGCCAGGGACGTAGCGGAATGCCACGCTGCACTGGCGCATCTCCTCCCAAGCCGGGCTCGGGAAGGTGCTCAGATTGTGATCAATTGCACCAACCCGACCAAGTAGAACCGGAGAAATGTCGCTTTTTACCAACGAGGGCCCGTGTGGAGCCCGTGTGGAGCCCGTGTGGGGCCCGCGTGGGGCCTAACCGGGACCCAACTGGGGCTTAACCAGCAGAGGCCTAGAACACGTGCCGCAACCCCAGCGAGAGTGCTCGTGGATTTTCGCCGATGCTGCTCGGAATCAGGACCTCGCTCGCTGATCGCAAACTAAATGCGCCGGAACCGTTGTTGTGCAGGGCGCCGACCGATGCGTACAAAGAGGTCCGCCGCGAGACGGGGTAGTTATAGGCAAGCCCGAAGGTGTTGGCGCGTGGGGCGTTCGTGGCGCTGTCGAATTTGATTTGATAGAACTGGGCGAGCAGGGTTCCTGTGCCGACCTTCATGCTGGCGCCGATGTTCACGCCGCGCAGGCGGTCTGAAGCCGTCGGATGCGCCCGGTAGTAACCCATGCCCGCCTTGATCATGCCGAAATCGTAGGAAGCGCCGGCGACCACCTCGCGTACTCGGACGCCCGGTGTAACGTCGACCTGGCCGTAGGCCGCATTCGCTTTAAGGGGCCCCATCTCGTAGGCCAGGCGGCCGCCATAGTAGCGTCCCAGCCGGTCGGCAGAGGTGAGGCTTTCGGTGATCTGCGAGCCGCCCGCGACGCTGGTGGAGGTGCCAGTCGAGGAAGCGCCTCCAAAGCTCCCGGCCGCTTCGCCGCTAAAGCCCTGGACTACTGGAGATCGATAGAAGACCGCATTGTCGACGCGCACGGTTGTGTAGCCGAAGCCTTGCGTATTGCCCCAGTAACCGTGGCCCAGGAGGTCATTCAGGCCGGCTGCATTGTAGGTGGGTGTCGTGTCCCGTCCCAGACGGATTTGGCCGAAATCACCCGCGAGCCCGACGGTGGCGATCCGGTCGAAGAGCCGGTTGGCTGGCCCACCCCGCTGGCCGCCGGTATCGCTGTTAAAGCCAGACTCGAGGTCGAAGACCGCCCGCAGGCCGCTGCCAAGATCTTCAGCACCACGAAAGCCGAGTCGGCTCGTCGAAGCCACGCCCGTCGATAGAATGCCCGAGCGATCAGGGCCGGTGCTCACCCAACTGATGCCCGTATCAATCAGTCCGTAGAGGTTGAGGCTGGATTGCGCTTGAGCGCTCAGGGGCGAGGCGAGGAGACCGCTGATCGCCGCGATGGCGAGGGGGCTTGCTTTGAGGGGGCCTGCTATATAAGACTGCTTCATGCCGTTGGATCTCCAGAGGGGTTGGATCGGTTGTGCTGCTTCAGTCGGTGGCAGTGCTACGCTTGCGAACAGCAGTCTGAAGCCGCACTCATGCCTGGCCCCGGGCATTGCCGACCTTGTGGATCAGTTGGCAGAACCTTGTCTTGCTGGAGCCACAAACGCGACCATTGGTTGGACAGACTGCGGGACCTCAGACTGCGGACCCTCGTAAGGGGCGCTAGCGCGCAAATTTAAGGAAGCAGCGGATGCGACAGGCCAGTGGAATCGATCAAGTCTTGGCGGTGATGGGGCGGGCGCTGGCAACAGTGGGCGGGCAGCCGCTTGCGTCGCGCCCGAGCCCTGCAGAGGGGTTGCGTGATGCGGCCGAACTTTCCCCGGAAGAACGCCGGCATGCCGGTGCGCTGATGCGGGTGAATCATGTCGGTGAGGTGTGTGCCCAGGCGCTCTATGAGGGCCAGGCGCTGTTCGCCAAGGATCCGGCGGTTCGGCAACTCTTAAATCGCTCCGCGCACGAAGAAGGCGATCATCTCGCCTGGACCCGCGATCGGCTAGATCAACTGGGTGCGCGCCCGTCGCTGCTGAACCCGTTGTGGTTTGCAGGGGCCTTCGTGATGGGGGCAGTTGCCTCTCGTTTAGGCGATCCAGTCAGCCTCGGCTTTTTGTCCGAGACCGAGCGTCAGGTTGAGCAGCATCTGGCGGGGCATCTCGAGCAATTGCCCCCGGAGGACCTTAAGTCCCGAGCGATCGTGGCTCAAATGCGGATCGATGAGGCCCGTCACGCCCGCGATGCAGAGTCGCAAGGGGCCGTGCCCGCGCCTGCGCCCGTGGCGAAGGCCATGCGTGCGGTTGCTCAGGTGATGACCAAAACCGCCTACTACGTTTGATCGGGCAAAAACGAGGCTAAAAAAAACCCGAGGGGTTAACCTCGGGTTGAATCCACCTGTTGAGGAGGGTGGAGGAGACACTGGGGGACTCGAAGTCCGAGTCCATGGCTCAAACTATAACGCGGGATTTGTTGCAACGCAAGAACTGGGGCTTTGATGGCCTGCTTTGGGCTTCTGGCTATCTGGACAGGAAATTTGTTGCGGTGCAGATTCGACTCAACTAACTGATCGACGGGGGCCTCAATGGAATGTCAGGTGCGCTGGGGTGGACCCGGCGGGATGAGCTTTGTGGCCGAAACCGGCAGCGGCCATGCTGTGGTCATGGACGGTGCGGTTGAGGGCGGTGGGCGCAATCTTGGGCCGAGGCCGATGGAAATGATCCTGGCGGGGACGGGCGCCTGCACCGCTTATGACGTGGTGTTAATTCTGAAGCGCAGTGGGATGGACATCCGTGGCTGCGATGTCCGGCTCGAGGCCGAACGCGCGCCCACCGACCCCAAGGTCTTCACCGCCATCAACGTGCATTTTACGGTCCGGGGGCGCCGTTTGCGCGCCAACGTCGTCGAGCGCGCCGTTCAGGTCTCTCACGAGAAGTATTGTTCGGCGTCGGTCATGTTGGAGAAGACCGCCAAGATCACCCGATCGGTCGAGATCATCGATGACGAGACTTGGCAGCCATTGACGTCGCCGCCCGCACCATCACCTTCGCCTTCTGCGGCGTCCTGACATTCTTATTTGACTGCTAGTCTAAGACCCCGATATACTTACCGGCTCACTTTAAAGTTTAAAGTTTTCGATCAATGAAAACCTTTTCGGCTAAATCCCATGAAGTCCGGCGCGACTGGTTTGTCGTTGACGCGGCAGACAAGGTGCTCGGACGCCTCGCAGCAGAGATCGCCCATCGACTGCGTGGCAAGCACAAGCCCGAATTCACCCCGCACGTCGATACGGGGGACTTCATTGTCGTGGTTAACGCGGCCCAGATTCGCGTGACCGGCAACAAGGCGCTTGATAAAAAGTACTACCGTCACAGTGGTTATCCAGGCGGTATTTCCGAAACCAATTTCACCAACATGCAGGCCCGATTCCCCGGGCGCGCGCTTGAAAAAGCGGTGAAAGGCATGTTGCCAAAGGGCCCGCTGGGCTATGCAATGATCAAAAAACTTAAGGTGTACGCCGAGGGTGATCATCCGCATGCCGCACAGCAGCCTCAAGCGCTCGAGATCTGACGGGACGTATCTTCATGATTGGTGATAAAAACTACGGCACCGGCCGCCGCAAGACGTCAGTAGCCCGCGTGTTCATGAAAAAAGGCAGTGGCCGTATTGTGGTCAACGGCAAGCCGATTGACGAATACTTTGCCCGCGAAACCGGTCGGATGGTGGCGCGTCAGCCACTCGAACTGACCGGCAACCTGCATCTGTTCGATATCCAGATCAATGTGCATGGCGGTGGTGAATCCGGCCAAGCTGGTGCGGTTCGTCACGGAATCACGCGGGCATTGATCGATTACGATGCCACGCTCAAGCCGCAACTCTCCGCGGCTGGCCTGGTAACGCGCGATGCGCGTGAAGTCGAACGGAAAAAAGTCGGCCTGCGCAAGGCACGCCGTCGTAAGCAGTTCTCCAAACGTTAATCTCGGCCGCCTTGATCCGAATCGGTATCGTTGGCGGCACGGGATATACCGGTGTCGAGTTGCTGCGTTTGCTGGCGCAGCACCCCGACGCTGACCTTCGCGCAATCACGTCCCGCACCGAGGCGGGACTCCTTGTTTCGGCGATGTTCCCGAGCCTCCGGAGGCACGCCCGAATTGCAAACCTGACATTTTCTGCGCCCGACGATGGCGCACTCCACGCCTGCGATGTGGTTTTCTTTGCGACCCCGCATGGGGTTGCGATGGCGCAGGCGCCCGCCTTACTTGAGGCTGGCGTGAAGGTGATCGACCTCGCGGCGGACTTCCGTCTCAAAGACCCTGCAGTGTTTGCGCAGTGGTACGGGATGGCGCACACCCAGACTGGTCTGTTGGCCGAGGCGGTCTACGGCCTCCCGGAAGTCAATCGAGCGGCAATTCGAACTGCGCGCCTGGTGGGGTTGCCCGGATGTTACCCAACGTCCGTCCAATTGGGTTTGTTGCCGGTGCTCGAGGCCAACCTCGTCGATTGTCAGACGCTGATTGCCAATTGCGCATCTGGTGTCTCTGGGGCGGGACGCAAGGCTGAGATTGGTACCTTGCTAGCCGAGGCTGCTGACAATTTTAAGGCCTATGGTGTGGCGGGGCATCGTCATGCGCCTGAGATCACGCAAGGCTTGACTGCGATTGCCGGACGGTCGGTACAGATTCAATTTGTCCCGCATCTGGTGCCGATGATTCGCGGGATTCATGCAACGCTATACGCGCGGGTCCTGCCGACGGCCCGTGAGGTCGACTTCCAGGCGCTCTACGAGGCGAGGTTTGCCAACGAGCCGTTTGTGGATGTCATGCCGCCCGGGTCGACGCCAGAGACTCGCTCGGTACGGGCATCCAATATGGTTCGAATCGCAGTGCATCGGCCCGCTGGCACGGATTTACTGATCGTACTGGTCGTCGAAGACAATCTGGTGAAAGGCGCTGCCGGACAGGCAGTGCAGGTGATGAACCTGCTATTTGGCCTGGAAGAGACCGCTGGCCTGACGCAATTGCCGATTTTGCCCTGATGATTTTGTACCGAGACCGGTGGATGTCTGACCTTGTTGTCAACGCGGGTTCTCGGTTTCCCTTAGACTCAGTTCTAACCTTGTTTTGGTCTGTAGGAGTTTGATGCGATGAATGCGCTCGTTGAACCCGCGATCGCGGATGCAGCCACCGGTATGCCAGCCCCTCTGGTATTTACCGATAGTGCGGCGGGCAAGGTCCGCCTTTTGATTGAAGAGGAAGGCAACCCCGCGCTCAAATTGCGCGTGTTTGTGCAGGGTGGTGGTTGTTCAGGTTTTCAGTATGGCTTTACGTTTGATGAAGTCATCAACGAAGACGATACGGTCATGGACAAGAATGGGGTTCAGTTGTTGATCGATGCCATGAGTTATCAGTACCTCGTGGGCGCAGAAATCGACTACAAGGAAGATCTCGAAGGTTCACAGTTCGTGATCCGGAACCCAAATGCCACGACGACCTGTGGCTGCGGCTCGTCGTTTTCGGCCTGATCAGGCCTTCTGCGTCTAGCCTAACAACGGTGCCGGCCAGACGGCACCCAGAATTCTGGCGCCCCGGGCTCCGGTGACGGTAGGTCTTCCGGCAGGGCGTTGAGTCATGCGCTCACGAGCGAGCCAGGCGAAAGCCGCTGCTTCGACTGCGTGTGCGGGCAGCCCAAGCGCATCAGTGGTGCTGACTGGCGTTGGCGCACAAAGAGAGCGGATAGCGCGCATCAGTGCGCTGTTTCGGGCCCCACCGCCGCAGACATAAATCGAATCCGCGCCCAGGCAAGCGCGGTGGACAGTCTCAGCCGTCAGCCCGACGAGAGTCGCTTGCACGTCGACCGGATTTTCATGACCGTTCAGGCGGTCTTCGAGCCACCGCAATCCAAACAGGTCGCGACCCGTGCTGCGTGGGGCCGGTAAGGAAAACCACGGCTCGGCCAGACACCGCCCCAGTAAATCTGGAATCACGGTGCCCTGCATCCCCCAGGCGCCATCTTCATCAAAGACTGCACCGGTGTGGCGATGGCACCAAGCATCCAGCAGCAAGTTGCCGGGACCGGTGTCATGCCCACTAACACCACCCAAACCATCGAGCCGGGTCACATTCCCGATACCGCCCAGATTGACGATTGCCCGGGCCCGGCCAGGCGCATCGAAGAGTGCAGCATGGAAGGCGGGGACAAGCGGCGCGCCCTGGCCGCCTGCAGCGACGTCGGCCGATCGAAAGTCTGCGACGACGTCGATCCCGCTCTGTTCGGCGAGGCGCGCCGGGGCGAGTAACTGCAGTGTGTAGCCGAGTTCCGGACGATGACGTACGGTCTGACCGTGCGCGCCAAGACCCTGGATGTCCTGCGGTCGCAAACCTGCGGTCGCAACCAGTTCGGCGACGACCTCCGCATACAGATCGGTCAACTGCATGGCGGCCAGTGCCGCACGAGATAGCTCGTCAGGCCCCGGTGTCTGGAGGGCGAATAGTTGCTCACGCAGAGTCCCGACCAGATGACGGCTGGCAAAGCCGATGGCATGCAGCTGGAGCGGGGGGGAGCTAAGGGTGTCGGGCTGGGGCCTGTCGGTGAATTCAACGAGGAGGCCATCGACCCCATCGAGACTGGTGCCAGACATTAGC
>CAIPGD010000073.1 GCA_903864485.1 uncultured bacterium
CGGTGGAACCATCGACAAGTTCATGGGCGATGGAATCATGGCCTTTTTCGGGGCACCGAGAGATGTTGACAATCCTTGCGAAGATGCATTCAGGGCTGCAACGACAATGCTGATCAAACTCGAGGAACTCAACGGCGAGTGGGAAAAAGAGAATCATCAAAAACTAAGTATCGGCATTGGATTGAATTATGGCCCTGCGTTTCTTGGCTATATTGGATCAAAGGATCGCCATGAATACTCGGCTATCGGGGACGCAGTCAATTTGGCTGCTCGGCTCGAAGGATTAACCAAAGGTTCTGGATACCCGATCATGGTCTCGTCGACGGTGCTGGATTCGCTACCACAGGCAACAGGCTTTACGGACCTGGGGAAACAGGCAGTCAAGGGGCGCTCGGATGCCCATGTTTTTGGCTGGAAGCCCTCGGTTAAAGGATCTGTCCCGCTCGTCGTTGAAACCTGAGTCACTCGCTGCAGGTACTCGGTACGAGTTGCTTGACTTACCTTCAGTACTGTACGAATATACAGACTGTAAATAAAGTCACTCTCGTCCCGCACCCACTCCATGCCGAGTAGCCACCATGTCCGATCTTCCTTCGCGTGACCGTGCACCTCGTGATCTCACGGCCCGACAGGCCGAGATTCTCGCGCTGATCAAGCGCCATATTGCCAGCACAGGTTTCCCGCCAACACGCGCCGAAATCGCCACCCGTCTCGGATTTCGATCGCCCAATGCAGCCGAAGAACACCTCAAGGCCCTGGCCCGCAAAGGTGCCATTGAACTCACTTCAGGTGCGTCGCGCGGCATCCGGCTCAGAACCCTGCTCGATGGCAGCGACACCACACCCAGCGCCGTCAGCATCGCACTCTCCCTACCCCTGGTCGGTCGAGTTGCAGCCGGCAGCCCCATCCTGTCCCAGTCCCACGTTGAGGCCAGCTACGCCCTCGACCCACAGCTGTTTGCCCAGGCACCAGACTATCTCCTGAAGGTGCGGGGAATGAGCATGCGCGACGCCGGCATCCTCGATGGTGACCTCCTCGCCGTACGCCGCGCCACCGAAGCGCGCAACGGTCAGATCGTGGTCGCCCGGGTGGGCGATGAAGTCACCGTCAAGCGCTATCACCGCACCGGGGGACGGATCGAACTCCTGGCCGAAAACCCCGACTTCGCCACCATTCTGGTCGATCCCGAACGCGATGTTTTTGCTCTCGAAGGCATCGGCGTTGGGCTTATCCGCGCCGGCCAGGGTCTGTAATCAGAAGCCCGCCATGTTGTCTTTGCCTTCCTCTTCCTCCCTCGCCCTCCCCATGAACCGCACCGATCCCATTTCGCATCTGGTTTGGCGTGCCGACCGCATCGGTCATGCGGTAACGCCAGGCCTGCCTACTGGCTTCAAACGGCTAGATGCCGAATTACCCGGTGGTGGCTGGCCTCCGGGCACGCTGACCGAACTCATCACCCGCGACCCCGGCATGGGTGAGCTTCGGCTCCTGATCCCGTTGCTGCGCCAGCTCACCCGATCACGTCGCGTGGTCGTGATGCTCGCACCGCCCCATATGCCATACGCCCCTGCGCTGGCCGACTTCGGCATCGATCTCGACTGGTTACTCATGGTGCAGGCCACACAC
>CAIPGD010000074.1 GCA_903864485.1 uncultured bacterium
GCGATGGTCAGGCCGGCTTGGATGCCCGACCCGTTCCACCATCGGATGGATCGCCAAAAAGTCCACAATCGCCTGGGCATTGCTGACGTGACGCGCCATCCGAAGCGGCAGAGTCTCAATCCCCTGCAGAATCAGCCAAGCCGTGTGCGGGCTCATGCACGCGCCAAAGTCTCTTAGACCCTCGCGACGGGCTCGGAGCAAAAATGCGCCAACCGTGTTCTCTTCACTGAACACCATGCCATGAAAGCCTGGGTAGGCCTCGGTTAGTTCGCCGAACTTGCCGGAACGCTCCCAATCAAAAGAACCACCGTCGACCAACAGTCCGCCGACCACCGTGCCATGCCCTGAAAGAAATTTCGTTGCCGAATGAACAATGAGATCCGCACCCAGCTCAAAAGGCTTGATCAACCAAGGGGTTGTCATGGTCGAATCAACCAGCAAGGGCACGCCGGCGTTATGAGCGATCGAACTGATGGCCGCGATATCGAGGACATCCAGGCCCGGATTTCCAACGGTTTCACCAAAAAACAAGCGGGTGTTTGGCCGAACCGCTGCCTGCCAGGCGGCATGGTCGTGAGGGGCGACAAAACTTGTTTCGATCCCAAAGCGACGCAGGGTGTAGTCCAGCAGATTGTGCGAACCCCCGTAAAGCGCTGTGCTGGCAACGATATGCCCGCCGGCTCCCATCAGCGTCGAAATCGCGAGGTGCAGCGCAGCCTGTCCGCTTGCCGTTGCGATCGCGCCGATCCCGCCCTCGAGTGCCGCGATGCGCTGCTCGAGCACCGCATTCGTGGGGTTACTGATTCGACTGTAGACATGCCCGGCACGCTCTAAATTGAACAGAGCCGCTGCATGGTCTGACGATTCAAAAACAAATGAAGTGCTGAGATACAGCGGAACCGCGCGCGCACCGGTAGCCGAATCCGGCGAAGCGCCCGCGTGCAGCGCCAGGGTGTCAAAACCAACTAAACTTTCCATCAAGGAAGATCCATCATGCAGTACGAAACCCGATTTTGCACCCATTGCGCAACACCGCTCATGCTGACCACTCAGCTCGAAGACGGTGGCCACAAAGAGCGATTGCGCTGTCCGGCATGTCGTTGGACGGTTTGGAACAACCCGACGCCGGTTCTTGCGGCGGTCGTGCAATGCACCGACCGCGACGGGCAGCTATTGCTTGCGCACAATGCAGCCTGGCCCGGGCGAAGGTTCCGTTTGATCACCGGATTTATGGAAGCCGGGGAAACCCCCGAAGAGGGAACGGCACGCGAGGTCACCGAAGAAACTGGCCTCCAGGTCGACGGGCTTTCACTGATTGGAGTCTATGATTTCCAGCGGATGAACCAAGTCATCATCGCGTACCACGCGCGCGCCAGCGGGACCATTGTGCTGTCGCCCGAACTGAGCGAATACCGACTGTTTTACCCCGAGGATGTCCTCTGCTGGCCGGCAGCCACCGGCCTCGCACTCGCGGACTGGTTGCGTTCAGAGGGCCATGAACCGCAATTCATGCCGCCTGAACCGCCGCCACGCTGAGGTTCCAAAGCAAAACCGTCGAGCATTTGATCGCAAGGTCATGCCAATTAACGCGCATTAAGA
>CAIPGD010000075.1 GCA_903864485.1 uncultured bacterium
ACGATGATTCGCTTGGAGACGGGGGCGACGAAGACCTGGGCCGTGCTGCTGGTATCGGGTCGCGCTGCGGGTGTGTCATTGATGAGCGCTGGATCGTTGGCGGAGGGGCGAAAGCGCTTCGGGTAAGTGCGGTGTGGCTCCGGGTGCGGGGATTGGCGACTGTGATTTTCAGGACGTTCAGGCTATGCCTGAGGAGTGAAAACGCAGTTGACAATGCCCGCACCCACTTCCGAACCCCGCACCCACCCCCGTAACCCGCACCTCAGGTACCTAGAGCACCCCCATCACCGGGACACACAACGGATTCGGTAGCCCCGTTGCCAACGCCCAAAGTGCCGAACCAGCCCCGAGGGCCAGCATCGCACCGCCAACCCGCGTTCCAAATCCTTCGCCCAGTCGCCCGATTGCACTTGACTGGAGACGGTGGCGCAGCCGACCGATTAGGGTGAGGTGGCCCGACGAACTGATGGCAAAGACGGCCATGATCAGGGCCCCCGCGATCGGAGTTGGTGCGAGAACGGCCAGCGCCAGCGCCGACCAGAGGAGTCCGCAGGGTATCAGCCCCCAGAGCACGCCCATGATGAAGGGCCGGCTGAGTCCGGGGGCTGAGAGATTTCGAAGGGTTGGCTGGATCCAGTCCCAGATTCGGCGGGCAAATCCGCTGACAAGCGTTGGCTGACGCCCGGTCCATAACAACAAGCCGCCGAACACCAGCAGGAGTGCATTCAGCAGGATCCAGATCGCTTTGAACATGGCAAACGATTGGCTGCTCCAGGTCAGTGCACCACCGGCCGACGCCACAGCAAGCCCCAGGGCTGAATATCCGGCAATTCGTCCCGCCAAATAGGTAAACTCCGCCCGCCAGTCAGCAGTTCTCGTCGCGCGGGGGCTAATGACAAGCTGACTGAGACCGGAGCACATCGCGATGCAGTGAAAACCCCCGAATAGCCCGAGGATAAATGCCGAAACGGCAAGGGAGAGCGTCAATGCCATTTCATGAGTTTTGCTCGATTGCGCGATGAGGTAGCTGCATGCAACATTTCAGCACGTTTGATTCAAAGGCGCTTCAGAGCGCTTGCTCGAGTTGCAGTCTGCGCGAGCTCTGTCTGCCGGTCGGTTTGTCGCCGGAGGAAATTGATCGCTTGGACGGACTGTTCTCGAACCGGCGCTCGGTCGAGCGGGGCCATGCCTTGTTTCGATCTGGGGAGCCATTTGACGCGCTGTTCCCGATTCGGACCGGTTTCTTCAAGACCCGAGTGCTTTCTGAAGATGGGCGCGAGCAGGTCACAGGTTTCCAGATGTCGGGTGAGATCTTGGGGCTTGACGGAATTGGATCGGGTATTCAAGCCTGCGACGCCATCGCTCTCGAGGACTCTGAGGTTTGCGTTCTACCCTATTCGGAGCTTGAGCTGCACGCGGCAGACTTCCCGTCACTCCAGCGGCAACTACACCGTATCCTGTCGCGCGAAATCGTTCGGGATCAGGGCGTCATGATGTTGCTGGGCAATATGCGAGCGGAGGAGCGGATCGTGGCGTTCTTGCTGAATTTGTTCCAGCGGTTGGCTACCCGGGGCTTTTCGGCTCATGAAATGGTGCTCCGAATGACACGCGAGGAAATCGGAAGCTATTTGGGGATGAAAATCGAAACGGTCAGTCGAACCCTTTCTAAATTGCAGCAAGAAGGCAAGATCGATGTAAATCAGCGAGTGGTCCGGATTCTTGATTTGGATGGGCTCAGGGCGCTGAGCGCTCCGACTTGTCAGTCACTGACAGAGTGAGCCAGGCCGAGAGGCTACATCCGCACCACAGAATCAGAAAACTCACCGAGTAAACGGTGTCCCGACTCCAATCAACGGTGCGCCCAAACCAGTGAAGGTCCAGAGGGTCAAAACACGCGAAGAGGAACATCTCTAAGATACCCGCGACCATGAACGCCGGCCACAGAACGCCGACGATCCGTTGGCTCCGAGGGATTTCAGCCTCGGGGGTGAGGGGGGCGGGCGGATTCAAGACCTAATACCTGACGAGCGGGGCATCAGCAATTGCGGATCGACCCCCAGACGGATTCTTTGTGCGCTGAGGCGCCAGTCAGTCCCCTCGAGCACAACATCCCAGGGTCCTGTCGATAGGCCCCCGACCTCGGCAAACCATCGGCCGTCCGTTTCGGGCGACAAAATTAATCGCTGATCGCGTTCGGGGTGGACGGCACTAATCAGTTCAAGACGTAGGGGTTGCCCCTCAGGAGATTCAGTGGACGGTGGGTTTTGACCATTGGCCTGACTCACCTGCACGCGAATACGCTGGCGTTCGATGTCGAGCGAAAGCGTTGCGGTCAAGCCCCGTTCGATAGCCACCTCGTCGCGCTTGAGCGATCGATTGATTGCGAGACCTTGACGGTAGTAGTCCTCCGAAACCACCCCATCACGGCCCTTGAAGGCAATCGTGACCGTCACCGCGCAGGCAAGAATCGTGATTGCGGGTAGACCGGCAACGAGCAGAACACCCCACTCGGTCCACCAGGGGCGATCAACTGGCACATTTGAGGCGGTAGGGGGCACGTTTTGACTCGAGTTGGAGTGGCGCACGGGTGCTGCGGATGGTCGTCCGTCAGTCCTTGGGGATCAGGAAGACTGATTTCTCAAGGACGGGCTGACTGGAGGGGTCATCGCTCGTGAGCTGAATCTCAATCGGAATGGAGTGACCGTGCTCTGTGTTCTCCGGGACCTGAATCCTGAGCGCAACGGACCTGTTGGAGGCAGCGTCAACCGCGATCTGAGCAGAGGAAGCCACTCGAATCCCGGAAACCCCGGAGACGGATACGTGAAATCGGTGAGGGTGCTCGTCCGAATTCATCAACTGCAATCGATAGACATTCTCGACCCAATTGTCTTCAACGAATCGGGCCAACGCCGTACGGTCGCGAATCACATCGACCCTGAGCGGATTGCGCACAGTCAGCGCCGCCACCCAGAGGCTGAAAACGCTGAGAAGGATCGTTGCGTAGATAAGCGTTCTGGGCCGTAGGAGGTGGTCCCAGACTTCTGAACCCGTTCGGTCAGCGGCGGTTGGTCGGGTGCTTGGTCTAGTGCTTGGTGGAGTGCTTGGCTGATTGACTGCGCGCTCGGTGGTGTACCGAATCAGGCCACGCGGGTAGTTCATCCGATCCATGACGTCGTCGCAGACGTCAACGCACGCTGCGCATCCGATGCATTCGTATTGCAGGCCCTGGCGGATATCGATGCCGGTCGGACAGACTTGGACACACAGGGTGCAGTCGACGCAACTCCCGAGGCTCAGTTGGGCCGGATCGGCCGTGCGTGGGCGCGATCCCCGAGGTTCACCGCGATCCTGATCGTAGGTGACAGTCAAGGTGTCGCGATCGAACATGGCGCTCTGAAAACGAGCGTACGGGCACATGTACTTACAGACCTGTTCGCGCATGAAACCTGCATTGCCCCAGGTTGCGACCGAATAAAACAACATCCAGAACAGGGTCCAGCCCGACACGCTGAGTGTCAGGATTTCAGCGGGGAGGGCGCGGATTGGTTCGAAGTAACCAACGAAGGTGAAACCCGTGAGCAGCGCAACCCCGCCCCAGACGACGTGCTTGGAGCCCTTGCGCAATAGCTTTTGAAGGCCCCAGGGCCCTTGGTCGAGCTTCATGCGCGCGTTGCGGTCCCCTTCGAGGCGACGTTCAATCCAGAGAAAAATCTCGGTGTAAACCGTTTGTGGGCATGCGTAACCGCACCAGAGACGACCGGCGACCGCCGTGAACAGGAAAAGAGCGAGTGCGCACATGACCAGCAGGCCGGTCAGATAAATGAAATCCTGCGGCCATAGCACCACGCCAAAGAGATAAAACTTTCGGGCACCCAGATCGAACAGGACGGCTTGGCGGCCATTCCAGGCCAGCCAGGGCAGGCCATAGAAAACCAGTTGGGTGATCGCCACCATGGCCCAGCG
>CAIPGD010000076.1 GCA_903864485.1 uncultured bacterium
CTCTTCGCCGGTCACCCGGAGGGTTTGAGTTCCCAATTGCCCGCCGATCACCCAGCGGGTTGCACCCATTTGGCGATTCCACTCAATTCGACCATCGCCGCCTTGATTACGGAATTCGGTGCCAACGATATCCGCAGTAAGCTCCGCATGTCGGTACTGACTCAAAGCTCCCGCGATTGAGAGCGTCCCCCCTGCAACTCCAGACTGACGGGCCGACAAGTCAAGGCGAGTCTGGACCAGGTCAATTGCGACGGGCGCGCGCCCCTCAAAGAGGGTCGTCCCATACCGTTGTGAATTCTGAGATAGTGCAAATCCAAGATGGGCATCGGCTTCCGTTCGCGCAATTCCAAACGTCACGCCTTGTGCAGTGGCTGCGCTGTTGGGGAGACGCCCCAAAAGGTCTCGGTCCAAATCTGGCTGGGCGGATCTCAGCGCCGCTGTTCTTGAAAAACCCGGAATGCTCAAATCGGATGACCTGCGCGCTAGCGCATCCGCATGCCATGCATAGCGACCATCGCCCCCGTCAAGTCGAAATGTCCCGGCCGATTCATTGGCTGAACCCCCTTGCCGAAGATCGGCCCGACTTGAGAGAGTCTCAATCGGCGCTTCAGGAATCCGACCGTCGATCAGGTTCACGACTCCGCCGATTGCCCCTCCGCCAAATCGCAATGCCGCGGGTCCCCGCAAGACCTCGACGCGGTCGATGAGTAACGACTCGGCCGCAACTGCATGGTCGGGCGAAGCCGCTGATGCGTCGAGCACCGGCACCCCATTGTTCAAGACCTTTAGACGGTCACCGTCCAGTCCACGAACGATGGGTCGACTGGCATTCGGACCAAATGCGCTGGCTGAAACACCGGGAAGGCCGGACAACATCTCGCCGATGCTGACCGCGCGCCGAGCGTCAAGCCGCGAACCCGTAAGCACCTGCGCTGGGGCCGCCAACTCGTCTTCCGTACCAGGCATCGGATGCGCAGTGACGATCACCGATTCGAGTTCGGCAGGTCGCTTTGGGACTGCCGACGATAACGTTTCGGTGGCGTCTGCCCGCGGATTCAGAATCAAACACAACGCCCAACACAGCGAAGACGCGAGGTTGCTCGGGGCAAACCGCGAGGCTGAAATGACAGCTCTCATTACAAGTTCCTCTGATCAAGTCGCACAGCAGGCGACAGGCATGTGGCCCCTTAGGGACACCAGGTCAGGCCAGACAAGGCCTGATGAGGTCAAATCAGAGGGAAGGGCGGCGCCCTTGCGGGCGGCAAAATTCGTCTTGAGACAACATGACTTGTCAGCAGAGGGGCCGGCTCGAGATGGTGGCGGGCCTCGTGCAATACCATCTCGGGAACGCCGCCACAGAGGGCCTGGGCTCCCAGAACACTATCGAGCCGAAGGCATTCAACTCCCCCAGCAGGGTGTTCATCAAAGACGCCCGTGAGGATCTTTGTTGCAGATGACTGGCTCAGGCCAAGGAGTCTCCCGACTCCGTGTGCGCCACGATGCGCGGCCGCAAACCACTGAACGCCCAGGACGGCCACCAGCACGCTGACGAGTAAAAACTGACGTCGAGCGCTCACATTTCGGAACAACTCACACCACACTCAAAAGCTCGCTGGATCCAGTTCATTAAAAAGACGATCACCAGGCTTGGTCGAAACATTCGCCGGCGCAAGGTCAACAACGATGGACTTTGATCGCTCACGATCGATACCCAACTGTAGCGGTGCGCTCGATATCACATACTGCGTTTTTGGACCGAAACGCGCTTCCTCACCCTGCCAAGTCTGGCCTGACGCCACCTTCGCTCGATATGCACCGGGCGGCACAGCCACTTCGACCGTATCACCCGAGCGAATGAACAGACCCAACACCTCCGATTCGTCGCTCGCTCGTAACAACTTTAACCATTTGTGAGATCCGACGGGGTTAACAAGCTTTAGGGCAATGTTCAACGAGGCTTGGTTGGCTGACTGTTCAATCGCAAAAGAACTGTTGGCGCCAGAGGGGTTCGGATCGACAGGGCGAAAAACCCCACTCGGCGGCAGAATGAAACCAGGGGCCTGAAACGTGAGTGCTCGGGGCGGAGAGTGAGTGGGGTCTTGAGCCTGATGCGAACTCTCGTCAGCGGCCCCGGAGGTCGAAAATATCAGACCAATTCCAGACGCGACGAGGAGTGCAAAGCAAGCCGCGATGAGACCTTGCGCGGCAATCCGCCGATCGCTCCAACTTCGGTATGTTTTGAGGAACGTTCGTTTTGAACGACCCGCATAGGCATCCATCAAATCCTTGAGACTTTGAGCGAGCCCGGTCAAATTGTCGGCGGAATTACCCGGGGAATTACCGGCGGAATTACCGGGGGAATTGTCCGGAAAATCGGCGGGGGCAGACCGAACCAGGTCCATCGCCTGTGCGGCCACGGCCAGCGCCAGCTCGATCTTGCCCGTGTGCGCAAAGTACATCGACTGGCAACCCATCAGACGGGCATTTTGATACTCGAAATCGCCCCCTCGGAAGTTGGCGTAGACCGCCTGACAGGTGCGCGATGGACCGGTCAGGCTCCACCATCCAGTGATCAAACTGGTCGCGGTGGCGCGGACCCCCACGCGAAATTCGCAACGGCCGCAGAACACACCTTGGCTCGCCTTGCGATCGGCACCCCATAACCAACCGTAGACCGTGTAAAACACTCTATAGCGGGGTTGCGCGCTCACCGCCTGGCATCGCGAACAACAAATCGGGGCATAAATCGGTGGCGCTCCAGACATCGACTCGGACGCCGCACCCTGAGCCTCACGGACGACCGAATCGGCGTCATATTGCTCGCGCTTTTTCTCGGCTGACAAGATGGCGTAAGCGTGACTGAGCGCCTGAAACCGGGCCTTGGTGTCGCGTCCAGGATTGCGGTCGGGGTGCAACTCCATGGCGAGCGAGCGATAGGCCGCCTTGATTTGTGCCGCGGTGGCACCGGGCTCCAAGCCC
>CAIPGD010000077.1 GCA_903864485.1 uncultured bacterium
AGACCTCATCACCCGCGGGATGGCCAAATCGATCGTTCACGGCCTTAAAGCCATCGAGATCCATGCACAAGACCGCAAAGGTCGTCCCGCTGCGGCGCGCGTTCTCAATTTCGATCGCGACCGCCTTATCGAATCCGGCCCGGTTACCGATCCCCGTGAGGTAGTCCGTATTGGGCAACCGCGTGAGGTCGAGCCCTTGGCGACGCGACATCATGGCCGTCATCACAAAGCCCCCGAGATCGCGCAGCGCATCGTACTGAGTTGAAGTCAACGAGCGCTCATTGACGTCGAGGATTTCGAGTGCGCCCAGCGCCAGTCCGGTGGCATCAAGCACCGGCACAGCCGCATAAAAACGGAACCTCGGACTGCCAACGACCATTGGATGACCGCAGAACCGCGAATCATGTCGCAGGTTGGCTACGACCATAATCTCGTGGGGCGCCAGCACGGCATACGTAGCAAATGCATCCGCCCGCGACACCTCCGGTAGGGCAAACCCCCGCCGCGACTTGAACCAGACGCGCTTTTCGTCGACCAGCGAAATCAGCGACGTCGGGACTCCAAACGTGTGCGATGCCAGTCGGCAGAGCGCGTCGTACTCACCCTCAGGCTCCGTATCGAGAATCTCGTAACTCCAGAGCGCCTGCAACCGATCACTCTCACGTACCGGTACGGCAAAACTCGTCGGGTTGATCATGTCCTCGTCCTTGAAAACCTGGGTCGCGTTGCGGCACCCAAACAGGGCCGCACCACAGGGAACGAGAGGCTACTGGAGCTACGCACGAACGCCGTGCGAAAGATCGCGTAAACGACAGAGGGCTTACGCTGAGATCTAAATAGAGATGCCGATGGGGGAGGCCCTCACCAGGGAATCCTCATGGCGAAAGCCTGTGGACTCCCCGCTCACTCAGCCCGTCAGTGCGGGCCAGTGAGTTCGAGCCCAGCAAGTGCGGGCCCGGAAAGTGCGGGCGGAACCAGCTCAGAGCTGGATGGGACCCGATGGACGGGGCCCGGTCAGTGGGCCCAGCGTGCCTTTATTCGACCGCAGTTTCTGCGGTCTCGCTGCGCTCGGTCAGCTCAATCACTGCCATCGGCGCGGCATCGCCCAGGCGGAATCCAAACTTCATGATCCGCGTGTAGCCTCCAGGCCGACGCGCAAATCGTGGGCCCAAATCATCGAACAGCTTCACCACCATCTCGCGATCGCGCAGCCTCGAAAACACAAGCCGGCGGTTGGACAGAGACGGGGTCTTACTCAGGGTGATGATCGGTTCAACGACCCGACGCAGCTCTTTGGCCTTGGGCAGGGTGGTCTTGATCTGCTCATGACGCAGGAGCGCATTGCAGAGGTTGCGCAACAGCGCTTGGCGATGCGCGCTGGTGCGATTGAGTTTTCGGAGTCCGTTGCGATGGCGCATGATTTTGGTCCTGTCGGAGCGTGTCTACAAGTCGTGGACGAACTCTCAGGGACGCTCGAGACCGGCCGGTGGCCAGTTTTCGAGCTTCATCCCAAGAGTCAGACCGCGTGAAGCGAGCACTTCCTTGATTTCGTTGAGCGATTTACGGCCCAGGTTGGGGGTCTTGAGCAACTCGTTTTCGGTACGCTGGATCAGATCGCCGATGTAGTAAATATTCTCGGCTTTCAGGCAGTTGGCTGAACGCACCGTCAATTCGAGATCATCGACCGGACGCATCAGCACCGGATCGATCTGCGGGGTACGCGCCGCCTCAATCGCGGGCTCTGCCCCTTCGAGCGCAGCAAACACCGAAAGCTGTTCGACAAGCAGACGGGCGGCATAGCGAACGGCCTCTTCAGGCGCCACGACACCATTGGTTTCTACATCCAGAACGAGCTTGTCCAAGTCGGTACGTTGCTCGACGCGCGCACTCTCGACGGCGTAACTGATGCGGCGAACAGGCGAAAACGACGCGTCGAGCACAATGCGCCCGATCGTCTTGGCTTCGCCATGATTGCGCACTGTACCTGGGATGTAGCCACGACCACGCTCGACCTTGATCTGCATGTCGAGCTTGCCACCCGCCGTCAGATGACCGATCACGTGCTCGGGATTGATCACCTCCACATCATGAGGACAATCAATGTCTGAGGCGCGGACTTCGCCCGGGCCCTCTTTGCGCAGAGTCAGGTAGACCTCATCGCGATTGAGGAGCTTAAAGGTAATGCCCTTCAGATTGAGCAAAAGATCGACGACGTCTTCACGCAGACCGTCAACGGTCGAATACTCATGGACAACGCCCACGATCTGAACTTCGGTCGGGGCGTACCCGACCATCGACGACAACAGGACACGCCGTAGCGCGTTACCCAAGGTATGACCATACCCACGTTCGAATGGTTCCATGACAACCCGAGCGTGTGAGGGCCCGAGTTGTTCGACTTCCACGATCCGCGGCTTCAGCATTGCGGTTTGCATCGTTACGAATTCCCTTGTTCCTGACGGAACCGCGCATCAGCGCAAAAAAATTAACGCGAATACAGCTCGACGACCAGACTTTCGTTGATGTCGGCAGCGATCTCTGAGCGATCCGGAACCTGCCGGAAAGTCCCTTCCATCTTGATCTTGTCGACCGACACCCAATCAGGGAAACCGGTCTGATCGGCCAGATTGAGCGAATCCTGGATTCGGGCCTGGGTGCGCGACTTCTCACGGACCGCGACGACATCCCCGGAGCGGATCTGTGCCGATGGAATATTCAACACCCGGCCGTTGACCACAATGGACTTATGGCTAATGAGCTGGCGGGCCTCTGCACGCGTCGAGCCAAAGCCCATGCGATAAACCACGTTGTCGAGGCGGCATTCGAGGAGTTGCAACAGCGTCTCCCCCGTGTTGCCTTTGCGGCGCTCGGCCTCGGCGAAATAGCGGCGGAACTGACGCTCAAGCACACCGTAGGTGCGTTTGACCTTCTGCTTTTCACGCAACTGCTTGCCGTAATCCGAGGTTCGCGCCCCTGAGGTGCGGCCATGCTGGCCTGGGCGCGAGTCAAGCTTACACTTCGAATCGAGCGCGCGGCGGGAGCTCTTCAGGAAGAGATCCGTGCCTTCGCGCCGCGATAATTTACAGCGGGGACCGGTATACCGTGCCACGTTAGGGCTCCTTCTTCAAATGCCTAGCCCCAGCCCGACTGGCCTGGGACTGCAGCGCTTTCGCTGCGGTCAGTTCACGCTTGCAAGCAACCGCGAACAGGGGTCTTAAATGATTCCGCGTACAAACAAACTTAAATCACGCTCAAAGCCAGCTTAGATCCGACGCTTCTTTGGAGGCCGGCAGCCGTTGTGCGGCAACGGGGTGACGTCCGCAATCGAAACAATCTTGATCCCGAGCGCATTGAGCGCACGCACCGAGCTCTCGCGACCCGGGCCCGGGCCCTTGATCAACACATCGAGCGTCTTGATGCCGCATTCTTGCGCCGCACGTCCAGCCACCTCGGCCGCGACCTGGGCCGCAAACGGGGTCGACTTGCGCGAACCTTTAAAACCCTGTCCGCCGGAGGTCGCCCACGAAAGGGCATTGCCCTGCCGGTCAGTGATCGTAATGATCGTATTGTTGAACGACGCATGCACATGGGCGACGCCGTCGGAGACGTTCTTCTTCGCCTTCTTGCGAACGCGTGCAGCGGCTTGCGCCTTCTGCTGTTGTTGGGACTTGGTGGCCATGAGGCGTGTGCTCCAGTTTTATTTCTTCAGCGCAATGCCGGCTTTACGCGGGCCCTTGCGGGTACGAGCATTGGTCCGGGTGCGCTGACCACGGACGGGCAGGCCACGACGATGGCGCATTCCGCGGTAACACCCGAGATCCATCAGTCGCTTGATGGACATCGTCACCTCGCGGCGCAGGTCGCCCTCGATCGTGAATCGACCCACACCGTCGCGCAGACGCTCGAGCTCGGCGTCGTTCAGGTCTTTCATTTTGCGATCACGGGGGATCCCTGCCGCGTCGCAGATTGCGCGCGAGCGGGTCCGACCGATTCCGAAAATGGCTGTTAGACCGATCTCGGCGTGCTGATGATTGGGGATGTTAATCCCGGCGATACGTGCCATCGTTATCCTCTACGTTCAACCTTGACGCTGCTTGTGACGGGGCTCCGTACAGATCACCCGAACCACGCCCTTGCGCTTGATGACCTTACAGTTGCGGCAGATCTTCTTGACCGATGCCATGACTTTCATTTCAAAACTCCTAATAACTCACTTCGAGCGGAACACAATGCGCGCCCGCGATAGATCGTAGGGCGTCAACTCAACCGTCACCTTGTCACCCGGCAGAATTCGGATGTAATGCATTCGCATCTTTCCGGATATATGACCGAGCACGACATGGCCGTTCTCGAGCTTGACCCGAAAGGTTGCATTGGGCAGATTTTCTAGAACCTCCCCCTGCATCTGGATCACATCATCCTTGGACATTCACCATCCTCTGGCTTACCCGACCGCCACAAGCGATCAGCGTCGCCCCCCCTTGAAACTGGTTTTTTTGAGCAGACCTTCGTACTGGTTTGACATCACGTAAGCCTGTACCTGGCTCATGAAATCCATCGTGACAACAACAATGATCAAGAGCGAGGTCCCGCCAAAATAGAAAGGCACGTTCCACTTCAGCACCAAAAACTCCGGCAACAAGCAAACCAGCGTGATGTAGACGGCACCGGCCAGCGTCAAGCGCATCAAAATCTTGTCGACGTAGCGCGCGGTCTGTTCGCCAGGCCGGATACCAGGGACGAACGCACCGCTCTTTTTCAGGTTGTCGGCTGTCTCGCGACTGTTGAAAACCAGCGCTGTGTAGAAGAAACAGAAAAAGACGATCGCCCCTGCGTACAAAAGAATGTAGACCGGCTGCCCTGGCGACAACATCCCGGCAATGTCCTTCAACCAAGACATGTTTTCGCCCGATGAGAACCACTGCGTCAGGGTCGCCGGAAACAAAATGATCGAAGACGCAAAAATCGGTGGAATCACCCCTGCCATGTTGAGCTTGAGCGGCAAATGCGAGCTCTGCCCCCCGTAGATACGGTTCCCGACCTGACGCTTGGCGTAATTGACCGTGATCTTGCGCTGACCGCGTTCAACAAACACCACCGCAGCCGTCACCGCTCCGGCCAACAACACAATGAACAAGGCCGCCGCTGCATGGAGCGCCCCCGTGCGGACTAACTCGCCCATGCTGCCAATGGCGTTGGGCAGACCGGCCGCGATACCCGCAAAAATAAGAATTGAGATCCCGTTGCCCAAACCGCGCTCGGTGATCTGCTCACCCAGCCACATCAAAAACATTGTGCCGGTCACCAGCGTGACTGCCGTCGTAAACCGAAAAGCCAAACCTGGATCGATCACGAGCCCCGGCTGAGACTCGAGAGCGACCGCAATCCCGAAAGCCTGAAACGTTGCCAACCCAACCGTGAACCAGCGGGTGTACTTGGTGATCTGGC
>CAIPGD010000078.1 GCA_903864485.1 uncultured bacterium
TCCGACCCAGCACCAGTTCATCACCTCCATCCTTTGCCTCGGGCTCTTCACATCCGCCCGGATTGCGGAACAGGTCAAAGCCGGGCTGCAGGCGTTGCCCACGAGTCAACGCTCGGCCGGCCTCGCCCTTGGGCTGACCGAATGGCAAACCTATCGGTACGTCCGATTGCCGATGGCTTTTCGAATCATTATTCCGCCGCTCACGAGCGATACGATGAGCCTGATCAAAAACACCTCGGTGGCGTATTCGATCGGACTCACCGAACTGTTTTTCCGCACCCGCGAAATGGGAGAACTGACGTTTCGATATTTCGAGGCATTTGCCGCTGCGACGGTGATCTACATCGTCATCTCGATGTTGGCCAACCGTGTGATGGCGGCGCTTGAGCGCCATGTCCGGGTCCCTGGCTATATTGGCGGCGGCCGTTGAGTCATCTCGAATTCGATGTGATCTGGCGGACCTGGCCTTATGTGCTGGGGGGCTTGCAGTACACCGTGCAATTGACGGTGGTAGCCACCGCTGGCGGCATCCTGTTTGGGACGCTACTCGCCTTGCTTCGCTTGTCTTCGAACTCCGTGTTGGCCTCATTCGCGGCGGGCTATGTGAATTTCATGCGCGCGGTTCCGCTGCTGCTCGTGATCTTCTGGTTCTATTTCTTGATGCCCGTGATTGCGCAGTGGGTGACGGGGGCCGAGCGCCCGCCCAGTATTGGCGCCCAGCATTCGGCCTACATCACGTTTGTTTTATTTGAAGCCGCTTTTTTTTGCGAAATCATGCGCGCCGGGATCCAGTCAATCCCGCGTGGCCAACCGCAAGCGGCGATGGCGCTAGGCATGAGTTACGGGCAGGTCATGCGCTTTGTGGTCTTACCGCAGGCATTGCGCAACATGTTGCCGGTACTACTCACGCAAACCATCATTCTGTTTCAAGACGTGTCGCTGGTTTCACTCCTGAATGTCACCGACTTTGTCGGAGCGGCCAGCAAGATTGCGCAGCGTGATTCCCGGATCGTTGAGATGTATCTGTTCGTGGCTGTGGTCTACTTCCTGATGTGTACGGGGCTGTCGCGGCTCGTGCGTTGGCTGCAGGCTCGGGTTGCGATTCCCCGCTAAGGGGAGCCGCGGCGCGTTTGTCACATCCCAAAACTATCCCGGTTCTAACGTCCCGTTCCACCCGTCCGGTTACACCCGTCCCGTTCCTCTCGCACTCATTCGTCTCCCATGGCCATGATTTCCATTGATTCGGTTTCGAAGTGGTACGGCAACTTCCAGGTGTTGGCGGACTGCACGACCCAGATTGACCGGGGTGAGGTCGTTGTGGTCTGTGGCCCATCAGGGTCGGGCAAGTCGACACTGATTAAATGCATCAATGCGCTAGAGCCCTTCCAACAAGGAACAATCACGGTCGATGGCACCCGGGTCAATGACCCCAAGACTACTCTGCCAAGGCTTCGAGCCCGGGTCGGGATGGTGTTCCAGCATTTTGAATTATTCCCGCATCTGTCGATCACCGAAAACCTGGTTTTAGCCCAGGTTCAGGTGCTCGCGCGCTCGCGGGACGAGTCGGTTGATCGTGGGCTCAAGTTGCTTGACCGCGTGGGTCTGCGTGAGCATGCGGCCAAGTTTCCCGGCCAGTTGTCGGGCGGACAGCAGCAGCGGGTCGCGATCGCGCGTGCACTCGCCATGGACCCGATTGCCATGCTGTTCGATGAACCGACCAGCGCGCTCGATCCCGAGATGATCACCGAGGTCCTCGATGTCATGGTCGAACTGGCGCGCGAGGGGATGACCATGATCGTTGTTACCCACGAGATGGGGTTCGCGCGCAAAGTGGCCCACCGAGTTGTTTTCATGGATCAGGGCCGGATCGTCGAAGACCGGCTCAAGGATGATTTTTTTGGTGAGTCAGCTCAGGCGGGTCTGAGCCTCAGGGCGCGGGACTTTTTATCGAAGATTCTCAGCCACTGATTCAGCCAATGAGGAGCCCCAGACCATGATGGATCCGGCACTGGGTCGTTTGTTTCCCGGCTTTGAGGATCAGCGGATTCGGGTGCCGGATCGACTGCATGATCATGCAACCGATCCGCCTCAAACGCTCTCGATCCCCGTTTTGCGGGGTGGTGAAGGCCCGGCGCTGTTGCTGCTCCATGGGCATCCGCAAACGCGGGCGCTCTGGCATCGGGTGGCGCCACGACTGGCTCAACACTTCACCGTCATCGTGACTGATCTGCGCGGCTATGGCGATGCCGACAAACCGGTCGTGCGCGCCGACCACTCGCAGCAGAGTTTTAGGGCGATGGCAGCCGATCAGGTCGAAGTGATGCGGGCTCTGGGGTTCGAGCGCTTTCGAGTGCTGGCCCATGATCGTGGCGCCCGCACCGCGCACCGGATGGCCTTGGATCACCCGGCGTGCGTCGAGCGCATGGTGCTGCTCGATATCGCTCCGACGCTGGCTATGTTTGAGGCGACGGACCGGGCATTTGCCACGCGCTACTGGCATTGGTTCTTTTTGATCCAACCCGCGCCTTGGCCGGAGCGTCTCATTGCCGGCGATCCGCAGGCATACCTTGAAGCCACGATGGGGAGTCGCCACGCCGGGATGGCGGCGTTCGATCCCGAGGCGATGGCGCAGTATCGCCGGTGTCTTGGCGATCCAGCGACCATTGAAGCCCTTTGTGAGGACTACCGGGCGGCTGCGACCATCGATCTCGAGCACGACCGCATCGATCGCGCAGCCGGACGCAAAATCATCTGTCCGCTGCAGATCCTATGGGGCCAGCACGGTACGATCGAAGCCTGCTTCGATGCGCGCGCCGAGTGGTCACGCTGCGCGGACGCGGTCGAAGGGCATTCCTTGCCCTGTGGCCATTACATTCCCGAGGAGGCCCCAGACGCCCTGATTGAGGCGGCCCTCCCCTTCTTGCAAGGATCGCTCTCATGACTGCTGGTTCAACAAGTCCCGCTGCCATCGCACCCCACACCCACCGCATTGCCGTGCTTGCCGGCGACGGCATTGGCAAAGAAGTCGTGCCCCCCGCGATCGAGGTGCTCGATACCGCGGCACGACGCTTCGGCATCGCGCTCGCCTGGGACCATTTTGATTTTGCCTCCTGCGACTGGTACGCCAAGCACGGGGAGATGATGCCCGCGAACTGGAAAGAACTCGTCGGGGGCCACGAGGCGATTTTCTTTGGCGCGGTTGGCTGGCCTGCGGTGGTGCCGGATCACATCTCGCTCTGGGGGTCGCTACTGAAGTTTCGCCGCGAGTTCGACCAGTACGTCAATCTTCGGCCGGTGCGCCTGTTGGCCGGCGTCCCATGTCCCGTCGTGCGCCGCGATGGCAGCCCTCGCCAGCCCGGTGAAATTGATTTTTATGTGGTTCGCGAGAACACCGAGGGCGAGTACTCCTCGGTCGGTGGGCGCTTGTTCGA
>CAIPGD010000079.1 GCA_903864485.1 uncultured bacterium
GCGGCTTTAGCTGCGAGTTGGCTCAGGGCGCGGTTGTGGTCGAGCCGCAACATCGCGGTGAAGTTCTTTTTCGGCAGGCTCGGGGCCGATTTCATCGCGATGTAGGCGTTGGTGTTGGCTGGGTTGCCAACCACCAGGACCCGCACATCGCGCGAGGCGACCTGATCGAGCGCCCGGCCCTGCACCGTGAAGATCGCTCCGTTGGCCTCAAGCAGATCTTTACGCTCCATACCTTTGCTGCGCGGCCGGGCACCGACCAGCAATGCGTAATCAACGTCGCGGAAAGCCACAGTGGGATCGTCGGTAATGACGACGCCCGCCAGGAGCGGGAACGCGCAGTCTTCAAGCTCCATCACCACACCCTTCACCGCAGCCAGCGCGGGGGTGATGTCGAGGAGTTGAAGGATGACGGGCTGGTCTTTGCCCAGAAGATCACCGTTCGCGATCCGAAAAAGCAGCGAATAACCGATTTGACCGGCTGCGCCCGTGATTGCAACTCGTTTTGGAGATTTGTTCATGCCTGCGCTCGTGGAGGGGAGGGAGTGGAATGCATACGCTTGGTCGCCACTTTAGAACCGACAGGGAGGTGTCCGCAAGGTGATCACATTTGTGCGACCCGGTGTCGCAGAAGTTGGCTTGCAGGCCCCCGATGGCGTCAGGTCTGGGTTTCCGCCCCACTCGGTGCGCTTGAAGTCGTTGGTCGGTCGGCTGGTTTGGTTGCAAAATACGACGCTTTACCTGCTGTTCCGAGGAGTCACCATGGCTGGTCAGGCCGCAAAGCGTCCCGTCTACAGGAACATTCATATCACCCAGATTCTGGGTTATCGCTTACCGATCGCCGGGATTGTCTCGATCCTGCATCGGATCAGCGGCTCCTTATTGTTCTTGGTCGGACTCCCGCTCATTCTTTGGTTGTTTCAGGAAAGCCTGATTTCTGAACTCGGTTTTGAGCGCTTTCGGGCCGCCGTTGCCCACCCCGCTGTAAAGCTGGTGCTACTAGCCATGCTTTGGGCGTTTTGCCATCACTTTGTGGCCGGGATCCGTTATCTCCTCCTCGACAACCACGTGGGCCTCGAGAAAGGATCCGCAGCAAATTCCGCCAAAGCGGTGATTGCCATCAGCCTTGCCTTGACCCTGGTGGTCGCCGGCTCGCTGTTTGGTCTCTACTGATTTAGGAGCCGAACATGTCAACGCAAAGGATTGTGACCGGTGCCCATTACGGGATCGGCAGTTGGTTGTTACAGCGTTTATCGGCGGTCCTGATGGTGATTTACACCATCATTTTGATTGTTGCCGTGCTGCGCTTGCCTGAGTTCAATTACGGCAACTGGGCCACCCTGTTTGTGCACCCGTTTATGAAGGTCTCCACCCTGCTGGCGGGCGCGGCGCTCTTCTACCATGCGTGGGTGGGAATTCGCGACATCTTTATGGATTACATCAAGCCCACCGGAATCCGGCTCGCGCTTCAGGCAGGCACCGTTTTGCTGCTGGCGGGGTATGGCTGCTGGTTGGTGATTATTCTCTGGAGTCTTTGAACATGGCTGAAGTTTTAACCAAGCTCGCTAATGGGTTGCAGCGTCGCAAGTTCGATGTGGTGGTGGTTGGCGCCGGTGGGTCCGGGATGCGTTGCTCGCTTCAACTCGCCGAAGCGGGATTGAACGTCGCGGTTCTGTCGAAGGTATTCCCAACCCGCTCCCATACCGTGGCGGCACAGGGGGGGATTGGGGCTTCGCTTGGCAACATGAGCGAAGACAACTGGTACTGGCACATGTTTGACACCGTCAAGGGGTCGGATTATCTCGGCGACCAGGACGCGATCGAGTTCATGTGCCGGATGGCCCCTCAGGTGGTCTATGAGCTCGAACACTTCGGAATGCCGTTCGACCGGAATCCGGATGGCACGATTTATCAACGGCCTTTTGGTGGTCACACCGCCAACTTTGGTGAAAAGCCCGTTCAGCGTGCCTGCGCCGCCGCAGACCGTACAGGGCACGCGATGTTGCATACGCTGTATCAGCGCAATGTCCGCGCGCGCACGCAGTTCTTCGTGGAATGGATGGCGCTCGACCTGATCCGGGACGCCGATGGCGATGTCGTTGGTGTGGTGGCTCTCGAAATGGAGACTGGCGAGGTCATGGTGCTAGAGGCCAAAACCACGGTCCTCGCTACCGGCGGCGCCGGCCGGATCTGGGCAGCCTCGACCAATGCGTTCATCAACACGGGAGACGGCATGGGGATGGCCGCCCGTGCCGGTGTCCCCCTTGAGGACATGGAATTCTGGCAGTTCCACCCGACTGGTGTGGCTGGTGCCGGGGTGTTGGTGACTGAAGGCGTGCGTGGCGAAGGCGGAATCCTGTTGAACAAGCACGGCGAACGCTTCATGGAACGCTACGCGCCAACTCTTAAGGACCTCGCGCCGCGCGATTTCGTCTCCCGCTCAATGGATCAGGAGATCCAGGAAGGGCGTGGATGTGGTCCTGATGGCGACTATGTGCTGCTAAAGCTCGATCATCTCGGCGCCGAGACGATCATGAAGCGGCTGCCGAGTATTCGCGAGATTGCGATTAAATTTGCGAACGTCGATCCCATTAAAGATCCGATTCCGGTCGTGCCCACAATTCATTACCAGATGGGCGGAATTCCGACCAATTACCACGGCCAGGTCGTGGTACCAAAGGGCGATAATCCCTCGACGGTGCTCCCGGGGCTTTACGCCATTGGTGAGTGTGCTTGCGTGAGCGTGCATGGCGCGAATCGACTCGGTACCAATTCATTGCTCGACCTCTTGGTCTTCGGTCGTTCGGCCGGGATGCACATCGTTGACCAGCATCTCGCTAATCGACCCCACAAAGAAGTGCCGCGGGAAGCGGGGGATTTCTCCTTGGCCCGTTTGGCGAAACTCAATGGGACAAGTTCTGGCGAAAACGTTCAGGAAGTGGCCAACGACATTCGGAAGACGATGCAGGCGCATTGCGGAGTTTTCCGCTCATCAGAGCGGATGGCGCAAGGGGTCTCTCGAATCCTCGAATTGGCAGAGCGGTCGCAGCGTGTCCACCTCGGTGACAAGAGCCAGGTGTTCAATACCGCGCGCGTCGAGGCGCTCGAACTGGACAATTTGGTCGAGACGGCCAAGGCCACGATGATCTCGGCGGATGCCCGCAAAGAAAGCCGTGGAGCGCATGCCCACCGTGATTTTTCAGAGCGCAATGATGCCCAGTGGATGAAGCATTCGATGTACTACAGCGAGGGCAACCGCATGTCTTACAAGCCGGTAAATCTGAAGCCGATGACGGTTGAGACGTTTGCGCCCAAGGCGCGCACGTTTTAAGCAGGGTTCCCCTTTTTTGCCCGAATGTTTGGCTGGAGAGTTTGATGAGTACAGCAATTGTCGCTAACCGAACGGTGCGCTTTTCGATTTATCGATACGACCCGGACCGGGATGCCCGTCCCACGATGCAGGATTTTGAGGTTGAGCTGTTGCCAACCGACAAGATGTTGCTCGACGCACTGATGCGGATGAAACAAACCGTTTTCCCAGGGCTCTCCTATCGGCGTTCATGCCGCGAGGGCGTCTGCGGTTCTGACGCGATGAATATCAATGGGAAGAACGGACTCGCCTGCATTACCAATTTGCGTGATCTGAAGGAGCCGATTGTTCTGAAGCCCCTGCCGGGCTTGCCGGTGATCCGGGATCTGATCGTCGACATGACGCAGTTCTTCAAGCAGTATCACTCGATCAAGCCATTCTTAATCAACGATGCAGCGCCACCCGAGAAAGAGCGGCTGCAGTCCCCCGAGGAGCGTGATGAACTCAATGGACTCTACGAGTGCATTTTGTGCGCGTGCTGCTCGACCAGTTGCCCGTCGTTTTGGTGGAACCCAGACAAGTTCGTCGGCCCGGCCGGTTTGCTCCAGGCCTATCGATTTATTGCGGACAGCCGCGATCAGGCTACTAGCGAGCGTCTGGATAATCTGGAAGATCCTTATAGGCTATTCCGCTGCCACACCATCATGAATTGTGTGGACGTTTGCCCGAAGGGTCTGAACCCGACCCGGGCGATCGGGAAAATCAAGGACCTGATGATTCGTCGTGCAGTCTGAAGGCCCAAACCTGGGCGGGTCCCCGCACCAGGCGGGCCCGATCGTTGCCGCGCATCAGGCGGGCCCGATCGTTGCCGCGCATCAGGCGGATCCGATTCGCCGCCGCCGTTTGCGTTGGCGCTGTCGTCGCGGCATGCTCGAAAACGATCTGATCATGACCCGATTCCTGGATCGGCATGAGGCTACGCTGTCCGATTCCGACGTTCAGGCGGTCGATACCCTGATGGATCTGTCCGACAATGCGTTGCTCGATCTGATTTTAGGCCGTGAAGATCTGGCGGCGGAGTACGATCACGCGTCGATCAAAGCGGTTCTCGACCGGATCCGAGCGGCATAATGCGACGCGCTGGTTAGTTTCAATCATTAATGACGGGGAAACTCGGGATGTCAAACGAATTAAAAGCCACTCTCACCTTTTCCGATGGCAGTCCGGGGGCCGAATTCCCCGTCTACAGCGGGACTATCGGTCCTGACGTCATCGACATCCGGAAGCTCTACGCGCAGACCGGAAAATTCACGTTTGACCCCGGTTTCATGTCAACCGCTGCCTGTGAATCAGCGATCACCTACATCGATGGCGATAAGGGCGAGTTGCTGTACCGCGGTTATCCGATCGAGGAACTCGCGGTGAGCTGTGACTATCTCGAAACCTGTTACCTGCTTCTGCACGGTGAACTACCGTCGGCGGACCAAAAGTCGCGGTTTGTTACCAGCGTGACATACCACACGATGGTTCATGAGCAGATGACCCGGTTTTTTCAGGGATTCCGCCGCGATGCCCATCCGATGGCTGTTTTGTGTGGGTCCGTGGGTGCGATGTCGGCGTTCTACCATGACAGTCTTGATATTTATAACCTCGAGCATCGGTATATCAGTGCGATTCGCCTGATCGCAAAAATGCCGACGCTGGTGGCGATGGCCTACAAATACTCGATTGGTCAGCCTTTCGTGTATCCCCGTAATGACCTGGGTTATTCCGCGAATTTCATGCGGATGATGTTTGCAAACCCTTGTGAAGAATACAAGGTCAATGACGTCCTGGTGCGGGCTCTAGACCGGATTTTGATTCTGCACGCCGATCATGAGCAGAATGCTTCCACGAGCACCGTTCGCTTGGCTGGTTCGTCCGGGGCCAACCCATTCGCGTGTATTGCAGCGGGTGTGGCAACGCTCTGGGGTCCGGCGCACGGCGGTGCAAACGAAGCCTGTCTTTTGATGCTCAATGAGCTACAGGCGCAGGGCGGTGCCGACAAGATTGGTGACTTCATTGCCAAAGTGAAGGACAAGCATTCCGGCGTCAAGCTGATGGGCTTTGGGCACCGGGTTTACAAGAACTTTGATCCGCGCGCCAAGTTGATGCGCGAGACCTGCTACGAAGTGTTGAATGAACTCGGTCTGCAGGATGACCCGCTGTTCAAACTTGCGATGACGCTCGAGAAGGTCGCCCTCGAAGACGATTATTTCGTGACCCGTAAGCTGTATCCAAACGTCGATTTCTATTCCGGCATTGTCCAGAAGGCGCTTGGAATTCCGACCGATCTGTTCACCTGTATTTTTGCGCTCGCGAGAACAGTTGGCTGGATTGCGAACTGGAACGAAATGATTTCTGATCCCGATCAGAAGATCGGCCGTCCGCGTCAGTTGTTCAAGGGCAATGTCCGGCGCCAGGTGCTTCCGATTGGCCAGCGGTAAACATAATGACGGGTGGGGTAGACAAGATGTTCATGAAAGCGTTTCAGGAAAATTCCTACCTTTTTGGGGGTAACGCCCCCTACGTCGAAGAGCTCTACGAGTCTTATCTCGACGACCCGACATCGGTGCCGCCCGGCTGGCGAACTTATTTTGACCAGATGCAATTGGTCCCTGCCACCGGCGCCAACCCGAACGCGCGCGATGTGGCCCATGCGCCAGTGGTGGAGTCGTTTGCCGAGCGGGCCCGCGAGGGAACCTTGCAGCCCCGCCAGATGGGTGGAGATGCGGCAACCGCTCGTCGCCAGGTGCATGTTCAGCAGTTGATTGCTGCCTATCGGACACTGGGTTCGCGCTGGGCCGATCTGGATCCGCTTAAGCGTCAGGAGCGGCCGCGGATTCCCGAACTCGAGACCAGTTTTTACGACTTTACAGAAGGCGATCACGCCAACGTGTATTCCGCGTCGAATACATTTTTTGGTTTTGATAACGCGCCTTTACGCGACATCATGAATGCGTTACGTGAGACCTATTGCGGGTCGATCGGCGCTGAAATCATGCATCTCAACGATCAAACGCATCGCCGTTGGTTGCAAGAGCGCCTCGAGAGTTCTCGGGCCAAGCCGCAATTTTCCGCCGAGAAAAGAACCCGGATTCTCGAGCGCCTGACCGCAGCCGAAGGTCTCGAACGGTATCTGCACACCAAATACGTTGGCCAGAAGCGATTTTCCCTCGAAGGCGGAGAAAGTTTTATCCCGGCGATGGATGAGTTGGTTCAGCGGGCCGGCGAGCAAGGCGTCCAGGAAATTGTGATCGGCCTCGCACACCGTGGACGCCTGAATGTGTTGGTCAACATTCTCGGCAAAATGCCCAAGGATTTGTTCTCGGAATTTGAAGGAAAGCACGCTGACGATTTACCGAGCGGTGACGTCAAGTATCACCAGGGGTTTTCGAGCGATATTTCAACCCCGGGTGGACCGGTCCACCTTTCGCTCTCTTTCAATCCAAGCCACCTCGAGATTGTGAATCCCGTGGTCGAAGGTTCGGTGCGGGCGCGGCAAGATCGACGGGGTGATAGCCAGGGCAAACAGGCCCTCGCGATCCTGGTCCATGGCGACGCCGCATTTGCCGGCCAGGGTGTCGTGATGGAAACCCTTAACCTTGCCCAAACCCGATATTACGGAACCGGCGGGACGGTTCACGTCGTGATCAATAATCAGATTGGTTTTACGACGAGTGATCCGAGGGATTCGCGCTCAACCTTGTATTGCACCGATGTGGTCAAGATGATTGAGGCGCCAGTCTTGCACGTGAATGGTGACGACCCCGACGCGGTCGTTTTCGCGACCCAGATCGCGCTCGATTACCGGATGCAGTTCGGGAAAGACATCGTGGTCGACATTATCTGTTTCCGTAAACTCGGGCATAACGAGCAGGACACCCCGGCCGTCACCCAGCCGCTGATGTACAAGAAGATCGGGCAACATCCGGGCACGCGCAAGCTCTATGCGGACAAATTGCTTGCCCAAGGGGCAATCAAAGCGGGCTTTGCGGATCAGATGGCGCTTGATCTTCGCGCTGCGTTTGACCAAGGGCGTCACACCTTTGATCCGGTGTTGTCCAACTATAAAGGCAAATTCGGGGTCGATTGGGAGCCGTTCCTGCACCGTGCCTGGACCGACAAAGCAGATACGGCGATTCCCTTGGCGGAGATTCATCGGTTGGCCGACCGCATCACGTCGATCCCAGACAGTTTCAAGTTGCACTCTCTGGTTGAAAAGGTTGTTGCCGATCGCCGAGCGATGGGGCGGGGCGACCAGCCTCTCGACTGGGGGATGGGTGAACACCTGGCCTTTGCCTCGCTGGTCGCAGGGGGTTATGGCGTGCGCTTATCGGGGCAAGATTGTGGGCGTGGCACGTTCACGCACCGACATTCGGTTCTGCACGACCAAAATCGCGAAAAGTGGGATGCTGGTTCCTATATTCCGCTTCAGAACGTGACGCCTAAGCAAGGTGTCTTTACGGTCATCGATTCGGTTTTGTCTGAAGAAGCGGTTCTTGGTTTTGAATATGGGTATGCCTCGGCTGAGCCCAACACGCTGGTCATTTGGGAGGCGCAATTTGGCGATTTTGCCAACGGCGCCCAGGTCGTGATCGACCAGTTTATTGCATCGGGCGAGACCAAATGGGGCCGTGCATGTGGTCTCACGTTGTTGCTTCCACATGGTTACGAGGGACAGGGACCCGAGCATTCCTCGGCCCGACTCGAGAGGTTCTTGCAGCTTTGTGCCGAAAACAATATGCAGGTTTGCCAGCCCTCAACGCCGGCGCAAATCTTCCATTTGTTACGTCGGCAGATGATTCGCCCTTTCCGCAAGCCGCTTGTGGTGATGACGCCGAAATCGCTGTTGCGCAACAAGGAAGCGGTTTCGTCGTTATCGGAACTCGCACGCGGTGAGTTTCACACCATCATGGCCGACCCGGCTCCGGGACTCGATGCCTCGAAGGTTCGGAAGGTCGTCTTTTCAACCGGTAAGGCGTATTACGACCTAGCGCTGGCTCGCCGCGAACGTGAATTGACCGACGTTGCACTGGTAAGAATTGAGCAACTCTACCCGTTCCCGGAAGCCGCACTCGCGAAAGAACTGCGCAAGTATCCGAATGCAACCAAGATTATTTGGTGCCAGGATGAACCCCAGAATCAGGGTAGCTGGACCTTTATTCAGCCGTATCTCCAAGCGGCTTTGACGTCAGAACAACATCTCAGCTATGCCGGACGTCCAGCGTCGGCTTCGCCAGCTGTTGGCTACTACGACAAACACTATGCTCAACAGTCCGCACTGCTGAACGCGGCGCTGGGTGAGCCGAACTCTAAATCGACAACCGGAAGAACCCGAGCGAAGAAAGCCGGTTGATGGTTATTTGAAGCCGACGGTTTTGGTGATTAATCCTCCCAGGAACAATTAAATAAAATGGCATTGATTGAAGTAATCGTCCCTCAGCTATCCGAATCCGTCGCTGAAGCGACCTTGCTGAACTGGCACAAAAAGGTCGGTGACGCAGTCGCCCGGGATGAAAACCTGATCGACATTGAGACCGATAAGGTCGTTCTTGAGTTGCCAGCGCCGGCTGCCGGGGTCCTCGTCGAACTGTTGAAAGGGGACGGCGGAACAGTCGTCGCCGGTGAACTGATTGCCCGCATCGACACCGAGGCTACTGCGACCACCATAGCCGCCTCGGCCACTGTAGCGCCGGCGGTTTCTTCTTCAGCCCCTTCAGTTGCCGGTCAGGCGCAGGCTTCTGCACCCGCGGGCGGCAAGCACGGCGACATCGCCATGCCGGCGGCGGCCAAGTTGTTGGCAGAGAACGGGTTGAGTGCACAATCGGTTGTTGGATCCGGCCGGGATAGTCGGGTCACGAAGGGCGATGTGACCTCGGCGCTGAGCCAGGCGCCAACCCAGGCACTGAGCCAGGCACCAGTCGCTCTAGCGTCCTCCGCGATTCCGACTGGCGTCCCCGGTTCCAGTCTCCCCGAGGTGCGCGCCGCGCTTGATCCGTCCAAATTGCTGGAGGGACGTCCGGAACAGCGCGTTCCGATGTCGCGATTGCGCGCCCGAATTGCCGAGCGTCTACTTCAGTCGCAGGCAACGAATGCGATTTTGACCACCTTCAATGAAGTCAACATGCAGCCGGTCATGGATCTGCGCAAGAAGTATCTTGAGCGATTCGAGAAAGAGCATGGAGTCCGACTCGGGTTCATGAGTTTCTTCGTGAAAGCGGCGGTTGCGGCCCTCAAAAAGTATCCGGTTTTGAACGCATCGGTCGATGGTAGTGACATCGTCTATCACGGTTATTTTGATATTGGGATTGCGGTGGGTTCGCCCCGCGGTTTGGTGGTGCCGATCATTCGTGGTGCAGACCAGCTGAGCTTTGCGCAAATCGAACGGACGATTTCTGAGTACGGCAAGAAGGCGGCAGAGGGGAAACTCGGTATTGAAGAGATGACCGGTGGCACCTTCTCGATCAGTAATGGCGGCGTATTTGGTTCGATGTTGTCGACTCCGATCATTAATCCACCTCAGGCTGCAATTCTCGGTGTGCATGCCACCAAGGATCGGGCTGTGGTCGAGAACGGCCAGGTCGTGGTTCGTCCGATTAATTATCTGGCGTTGTCGTATGACCACCGGATCATTGACGGCCGCGAAGCGGTGTTAGGTCTCGTGGCGATGAAGGAAGCGCTGGAAGATCCGGCCCGGTTGCTGCTCGACCTTTAATCGGTCGCCCGACCCGTCAAATTTGCACTGGAGTTCGCGCGATGTCGCAAAATTTTGATGTCCTCGTGATCGGGGCTGGCCCTGCGGGCTATATCGCCTCGATCCGGGCCGCACAACTCGGATTCAAGGTTGCCTGCGTTGAGAAGTGGCGGGCGCCAAATGGTGAGCTTTCCCTGGGTGGTACGTGTTTAAACGTCGGTTGTATACCGTCTAAGGCGCTACTCGCATCGAGCGAAACGTTTGAAGAGATTCAATCGCATGCCGGTGATCATGGCATCACGGTTAAAGAAGCCAAGATCGACATCGCGAAAATGATGGCGCGTAAAGACTCAGTGGTCAGCAAAATGACCAAGGGAATCGAGTTTTTATTCCGCAAGAACAAGATCACATGGCTCAAAGGCCACGCACGTTTTGTCGCCGCCGAAGACGGCGCGTATCGGGTTGAGGTGTTGGGCGAGGCCGGGTCCGAGTTGGTCGAAGCCCGTCATGTGATTATTGCGACCGGCTCAAAAGCCCGTCATCTGCCTGGAGTTGAGGTCGACCAGGTGTTGATCAGCGACAACGAGGGCGCGCTGCAGTTTGATTCAGTTCCTCAAAAGCTCGGTGTCATCGGTGCCGGGGTGATTGGACTCGAGCTTGGTTCGGTTTGGCGCCGCCTGGGCTCAGAGGTGACCATCCTCGAGGGCGCGACCAGCTTTTTGGGCGCCTGCGACGAATCAGTCTCGAAAGAGGCCTTTAAGTTATTCGGTCGTCAAGGGCTGAATTTTTCAATGGGCGTTCAGATTGGTGAAGTGAAGACTGTATCCAAGGGCCGCAAGACGAGCGTCGAAGTCCATTACACCGATGCTCAGGGGGCGGCCCAGGTGTTGGAATGCGACCGTCTGATTGTTTCGGTTGGCCGGGTTCCCAACACCGAGGGTTTGGGTCTCGAGGCGGTTGGTTTGGCCACCGATGAGCGGGGTCAAATCCCAGTCGATCAACACTGTCAGACCCGTTTGCCTGGCGTTTATGCAATCGGTGATGTGGTTCGCGGTCCGATGCTCGCGCACAAGGGTGAAGACGAAGGCGTACTGGTTGCCGAGCGGATTGCTGGCCAACAGCCGCACATCGATTACAACTGTATTCCCTGGGTGATTTACACCAGCCCTGAAATCGCTTGGGTTGGGCAGAATGAACAGCAACTCAAGGCGTCGGCCCGTGAATATCGGTCTGGACAGTTTCCTTTTATGGCGAATGGACGGGCGCTTGGAATGAACAGCCCAGATGGATTTGTCAAAATTTTGGCGGACGCCAAGACTGACGAAATCCTTGGTGTGCATATTATTTCAGCAGGCGCCTCCGATCTGATTGCCGAAGCGGCCGTTGCGATGGAGTTTAAGGCCAGCGCCGAGGATATTGCCCGGATTTGCCATCCGCATCCGTCTTTGTCTGAAGTGATGCGTGAAGCTGCCCTGGCAACCGACAAACGTGCGCTCAATATGTAATGCATGACCGGATTGACGGTCATGCGGTCTGAGGTGAGTCCGTGACCGTCACCAGTTTTTATCAAGAGCAACTTCGGGCCCACCAATACCAGGGGGACGCGGCCCAAGAATCGGCGATTGTTCGATTACAGCAGTTCGAACACGAGTTGCTTGCCTTCAAAAATGCCCGTTCTAATCGGCTCCTGCGCTTCATCCACGCCCCTAAGGTGCCACGTGGTGTCTGGATGTGGGGGGGGGTAGGGCGCGGCAAGAGCTTTTTGATGGACTGTTTTTACGGGGCGGTTCCGATTCGGCGCAAGACTCGGGTCCATTTCCACGAATTCATGCGTTCGGTGCATAAAGAACTGGATTCGCTAAAAGGCAGCGCAGACCCGCTTGAGGCGGTGGGTGCTTCAATCGCCAAGCGCTATCGGCTGATTTGTTTCGATGAATTTCACGTGTCCGATATTGCGGATGCCATGATTCTTGAACGCCTGTTACGTGCCTTGTTTCGACATGGAGTCACATTTGTCATGACTTCCAATTACGAACCAGAGGCTTTGTATCCGGACGGACTCCATCGAGACCGAATCTTGCCTGCGATCGAGTTACTGCAGGCCCATTTGGACGTCATTGGCGTCGATGCCGGGACGGATTATCGCCGCCGCACACTCGAGAAACTTGATGTGTATCAGGTCGTGCTAGACCCGATCGATTCAAGTCGCCGGATGACCCTCCTGTTTGATCAATTGCTGAAAGACGGGGCGAACGGGGTGAACGGGGCGGCGATTCCTGCGGCCCCCCAAGTCGACGAGTCGACTTCGCTTGTGGTCGGCCATCGTCATTTGGCGGCGCGGCGACGCATCGGCGGGATCGTGTGGTTTGACTTTAGCGAACTTTGCGGGTCGCCGCGTTCGCAGAATGACTACCTCGAACTCGCCGATCGCTTTCATACGCTCTTGCTGTCGGAGGTTCCCGAAATGGGTCCTGCGCAGCATTCAGAGGCTCGCCGTTTTACCTGGTTGGTGGATGTTTTATATGACTTGCGGGTGAAGTTGATGATTTCGGCGGCCGTGGCGCCTGAAAGCCTGTACTCAAAGGGACGCATGGCCAATGAGTTTGCCCGTACGCTCAGCCGTCTGATCGAAATGCAGAGCCGCGAGTATGTCGATGCACCTCGTCGCGTGAGCGCCGACTGGTCGTCCGACTTGGCGGTTCGTGGCGAAGCAGGTCATTAATTCCTCATCGATGTCGATGGAGCATTGCGGGGGCCGTTCGGCTCACACTATGATGTTCGGATGCCGAATCGAGCTGAACCATCTCATTCCCGGATTGCGGAGCTCATGCTCGAACACCGCGATCTGGACCTTGTCATCGAATCGCTGACCGAGCAGCCCGTGCGCGACGAGGTCCAGCTGCGCCGTCTCAAGAAACGTAAGCTGCAGATTAAGGACACCATCTCCCTCCTTCAGATTCAGTTGACGCCGGATATTCCTGCGTGAGTCGCGCAAGCTCTGAGGAACGAGCTGCGCCGGATGCGCTGAGTCATCGCGTCGAAAAGGCGTTTGGAGCAGATGGTGCACTCGCGGCCGGGTCTGCCTGGAATGATCGGCCCGATCAGCGCGCCATGGCTGGCGAGATCGCACGGGCAATCTCGGAGCCGTCGACCCTGGTCGCCGAGGCCGGCACGGGTATCGGGAAGACATTCGCCTACCTGGTTCCAGCCCTGCTCGCAGGCGGTAAGGTCATTATTTCGACGGGCACCAAAACCCTGCAGGACCAGTTGTTTGCCCGTGATTTGCCGCGAGTCATCGCCGCGCTGGGTGTCGACGTTCGGACAGCCTTGCTCAAGGGGCGGGCCAATTATGTGTGTCGACACCATTTGAAGCGCAACCTGGAGGACGGACGGTTTACCCGGGCAGTTGATATCAGCCGCTTGCGCCAGATCGATCGATTCTCAAGGCTTTCATCGACCGGCGATCGGTCAGATTGTTCGCAAGTCAGTGATGACGATCCAGCGTGGGTGCTGGCGACCTCAACTCGCGAAAACTGCCTCGGGCAGGATTGCGCAGACTGGAATCAGTGCTTCGTCGTTCAGGCGCGACGAACGGCACAGTCAGCCGACGTCGTGGTCATTAATCATCACTTGTTCAGTGCGGATTTAGCCTTGCGCGATACCGGGATCGCCGAGCTGTTACCCAGTGCCCAAACACTGATCTTCGACGAGGCCCATCAGTTGCCAGACACCCTCGTGACTTTTTTGGGCGAGGCAAGTGGTAGCCGTGCGCTGATGGATCTTGGGCGGGACGTCCTGCAGGTCGCACTCGAGGAGGCACCCGATCAGGCTCCATGGCATGAACTGGGTGCGACACTCGATCAGTTCGTGCGTCAAGCACGGGCGCAATGGCCGATCGCAAGTCCTCGCGCGCCGGCCCACACCTTATTGGCACACTCAGAGTTCGCCGGCACTCTGCAGTCGGTGACGAGGGCCTTGGAGGCTTTGACGAATGCGCTCGAAGCCGCGGTTGAGCGGGGTCCCGGGCTCGTGCGGATGGCCGAGCGTGCCCGAACAATTTGTTCCCGTTGGTCGGGCTGGTTTAGTGAGGGGGCGATCGATGGGGCCAAGGACGCAGAGCCCTCGGTTGCCTGGGCGGAGGTGCACCTCGCGTCCCTGACGCTGCACAAGACTCCGCTGTCCGTTGCGGAGCCCTTCACCCGGTACCGCGATGGGACTGCACGCGCCTGGATTTTTGTATCGGCAACCCTCGCTGTTGGCGAGGACTTTAGTCATTTCGCTCAGATACTGGGGCTCTCGGAATCTCGCCAGGTGCGTTTCCCGAGCCCCTTCGACTATGCCTCACAAGGCCTGTTGTATGTACCCAGGGGATTGCCGGAGCCCTCAGACCCTGGATTTTCAAGGGCTTGGATCGAGCACTGCTGGCCGTTGATTGAGGTGAATGTCGGGCGTTGTTTTGTGCTTTGCACGACCTTGAGGGCGGTTCGGCAGGTCGCTGATCGATTGCGCGAATTGCTCGAACCTCCATTAACCTTGCTGGTGCAGGGCGAAGGTAGTCGAACTGAACTACTCGAGCGGTATCGGGCGGCGCCTGCGCCGATCCTGGTCGGGGCAGCAAGCTTCTGGGAAGGCGTCGACGTGGTGGGCGACGCATTGTCCCTTTTGCTGATTGACAAGCTGCCCTTTGCTCCACCGGATGATCCAGTGCTTGAAGCGCAATCTGAAGCGCTTCGTCGTCGTGGCGGTGATCCGTTTCGGTCCATTCAGTTACCAGCCGCCAGTCTTGCGCTCAAGCAAGGCGCTGGGCGACTGATACGAAGCGAGCGCGATCGTGGCGTCCTGGTGATTGGTGATGCACGCCTGATCAACAAGGGCTATGGCCGAACCTTGATGGCCAGCCTGCCGCCTTTTTCAGTGACCCGAGAACGTCAGGTGGCCGAAGACTTCCTGATCACCGCGATCGATACAAAAGCAGCGATGGGATCTTAAGGCTCGGTCGGTTCCTAAGGCTTGGTTGAGGCCCAAGGCGTCCAGAGGGTCCCTAAGCTCCCCAGTGTCCATTGGGTCGAAACTTCGTCCTTCATCACGGTTTCGACCTTGCGACTGCCGGGGAAGTTTTGATTCAGGATTCGCTTCGCATCGTCCCGCAGATCGGTGAGTCCGAGCCGATCGTAGGACAAGGCCATCATTGCGAGTGCATCCTCGACCGACTGTGCCTGAGGGTATTGCCGAACAACGGCCTGGGCCCGATTGGCTGCCGCCAGGAAAGCACCACGACGCAGATAGTGGCGCGCGATGTGGATATCACCGGCAGCCATCTGGTTGACCAACCACGACAATCTAAGGCGTGCATCCGCGGCATAGCGGCTATTCGGAAATCGGTCGATCAGCTGTCGCAACGAGTCAAAAGAGTCGCGAAATGCCTGTTGATCGCGCTCAGATAAATCTTGTCCACCCAAGCTCGTGAAGATTCCCTGATTTTCGTTAAAATTTACCAATCCCTTGAGATACAACGCATAGTCGGTCGCGATGTGGTCGGGATAGAGCCGCAAAAACCGATCAAGCGCTGCCAGCGCAAGGCTCGGATCGTTATCACGGTAATGAGCGTAAGCGGTGTCAAGCTGAGCCTGCTGAGAATGTCGACTGAACGGATATCGGGATTCGAGCTTCTCGTAGAGTTTGACCGCTGCAACGTTGTTACCCGAGTCCAATTCGGAGCGGGCCTCGGCATATAATTTTTCGACGGCCCAGTCTGCCGTCGGATCTTTGCTCGGGTTGAAAGAACCGCAGCCATTCAGGGCGACAACGCAGAAGGCTGCCACCAAGAGCGCGACGCCAGGCAAGCGCAATGAGGGGCTTCGAGCCGCTTGATTCATGATGATTGGTCGGTCCAACGAGAGCGGGTCAAGGCCACAGGGCGGCGATGCCGCTGCGGGGTTGCCTGATTATATCCACCCCCCGGGCGAGGGCGGGGAGACGACCGAGATCCGGCTTTCGGTTGAGCGCCATGAAGGTGGTTTACGACTGGACCGTTTTGTTGCGATCCGTCTGCCCGACGTTTCCCGTTCAAGAATTCAGCAATGGATTGCCTTGGGTGCAGTGGAAGTGGAGGGCGCTGGGCGATCGGCTAAACACCGCTTGATTGGTTATGAATCGGTCACCGTCATCCCTCAGCCACGCGCGGCGGAGTCGGCATTCGCTCCAGACCCCGTGCCCTTGTCAGTCGTGCATTCGGACGAGCACTTGCTCGTGATCGATAAGCCGCCGGGCTTGGTGACTCACCCGGCCGCGGGTCATTGGCGCGGCACACTAATGAATGGTGTTTTGCATCATTGGCCGGATCAGGCGGGCTTGCCCCGCGCCGGGATTGTCCATCGTCTGGACAAAGATACTAGTGGTCTGTTGGTCGTCGCCCGCTCGGAACTGGCGATTGTCCGTCTCGTGGCCCAGTTGGCTGATCGGTCGATGTCGCGGCGTTATTTGGCCCTCGTCGATGGCGAAACGCCAGATTCTGGAACGATTGACGCACCAATTGGGAGGGATCCGCAATCGCCGATTCGGATGGCGGTCGTTGATGCCCATAAGGGCCGTCATGCCGTGACTCATTTTAAAACCATACAGCGCGGGCGTTTGGGCAACGGAAAGCCAGTTTCGCTGGTGCTTTGTCAGTTGCAGACTGGTCGTACGCATCAGATTCGAGTGCACCTGCAGCACTTCGGTTTTCCGCTGATTGGTGACGCGGTCTACGGACGAGGCATCGGAGGTGGCGCCAGTGGCGGTATTGGTGGCGGCGCTGGGGTCGCTGGGGTCGCTGGGGTCGCTGGATTTGGACGCCAGGCCCTCCACGCCTGGCGACTCGGTCTAAATCATCCGGCAGATGGGCGCCCGGTGTCATGGGCCTCGCCGATCCCTGCCGATTTGGTTCAATTGCTGGAACAGTGCCAGATCGATGCATGTTCATTACCCGAGGTTTGAGCATGACGTGCCTTCACCCACCACATTCCCTCGGCCAAGGCGTTTCGGCATTTTTTACGACTCGTGATGACGGCAACCTGGCTACCCATGTCGGAGACGATCCATTGTTGGTGGCGCAAAACCGCTCACGTTTAAGATCTTTTCTACCGGCGGAACCCATTTGGTTGTCGCAGGTTCATGGAACTGCCGTTCATGAGGTGATGCAACACGACGGGGCGGCTGCGCCGATCGTGGCCGATGCCTCCGTGACAACATTGCCCTCAGTCGTACTCGCAATTTTGACGGCCGATTGTCTTCCGGTTCTGATCGCCGATCTCGAGGGGCGAATTGTCGGAGCCGCACATGCGGGATGGCGCGGGCTTGCGGATGGCATTCTGGAGGCGACTGTGCGGACGATGCGTTCGCATGTTGTCGATGCCCGTTTGCGGGCCTGGATCGGTCCCGCCATTCATCAACCTCGTTATGAGGTTGGTGAAGAGGTGCGGGTCGCAATGCTGAGTGATCGCTGCGATGCTGGTGATGCTGGTGATGCTGGTGATGCTGGTGATGCTGGCGATGCTGGCGATGCTGGCGATGCTGGCGATGCTGGCGATGTGATCGATGGCGATTTTCGGCTTGCCTTGGAGCGCCTGTTCATTCCGTCGACCATGCAGGGAAAATGGTTGTTCGACTTGCCGGGTATGGCAACACTGCGCCTGCAACGACTTGGAGTAACCGTAATGCCCTGGGCAACTCCCTGTACCGCTTCTAATCCGGAGCAGTTCTGGTCGTATCGTCGAGATCGTTCACGAGGTCGGACTGCTGGTTGTATTTGGATTGATCCAGGGTTGAATCCCATTTGACGCTTGCTGCCCTAGGCTTTCACAATGCAGTAAATATTTGAATGACTCACCAGGGGCTAAAAATGGCACGCGCCAAGCGTAAGGAAGATCTCGAGACGGCGGCAGTGCCATCGACTCCGGCAGGGACGGTACCTGCGACGGATTCGTCATCGCCGCCGGAGTTGGCAGCGCAAGACGCACCATTTGATCCAACCTTTGGGTTCGGAACCATCATGCCGATGGCGATGGCTCAAATGAGTGAGGCGATGTCCCGGTTTCCAGGTATGGACTGGGTTAGTCGATTGCAGGGCAAACCCCCGGCCGCTCTGCGAATTGATCAGAACCGTCTCATGGGCTTGCAGGCAGAGTACACCCAACGGACGCAGCAACTATTGAAGATGGCTGCGTCAGGTGATGCGCCCGAATTGAAAGATCGTCGTTTTAGTGATGATTCTTGGCGAGATCAGAACCAACCCTGGGGCTGGGCTGCGGCGCTCTATCTGGTCAACTCGGAATTTTTGCGCCGCACGGCCGAACTTCTCGAGGGCGATTCAAAAACGGTCGAGCGGGTGTGCTTCGCGGTCGGACAGTGGTGCGATGCAATGGCACCTTCGAACTTCCTGGCGACCAATCCTGAGGCGCAGCGTCGACTTGTAGAGAGTAAGGGCGAGAGCCTTCGACACGGTATCGACAATCTGTTGAGCGATCTACAGAAGGGTCGTATTTCGATGACCGACGAGGAGGCGTTCGAAGTTGGACGCAACGTCGCTACATCACCCGGTGCGGTAGTCTTTCAGAATGAGTTATTCCAGCTGATCCAGTACGGCGCAAGCACCGACAAAGTGGGTAGTCGGCCCCTGCTGATGGTGCCACCCTGCATCAATAAGTTCTATGTTCTTGACCTGCAGCCCGAGAATTCTCTGGTGGGTTTTGCAGTCTCACGCGGTCACACGGTCTTCATGGTCTCGTGGTGTAACCCAGGGCCAGAACTGGCTCATTTGACCTGGGACGACTACGTGGGCCGAGGCGTTATTGAAGCGATCCGGGTCGCCCGTGAAATCAGTGGATCAGAGCAGATCAATGCGCTCGCATTTTGTGTCGGCGGAACGCTGTTGGCGAGCGCGTTGGCAGTTTTGGAAGGGCGCAATGAGCGACCGGTCGCTTCGATGACCCTAATGAGCACCTTCCTCGATTTTGGCGATCCAGGCGCGCTCGGGCTCTTCATTGATGAGACGGTCGTGGAGATGCGCGAGCAACAACTCGGGCAGGGCGGCTTGATGACGGGGCGGGACCTGTCAACGACGTTCTCATTCTTGCGGCCGAACGATCTGGTCTGGAACTACGTCGTCGGTAATTATCTGAAGGGGGAAGAGCCGCCAGCCTTTGACCTCCTGTACTGGAATGGCGACACCACCAACCTGCCAGGTCCGATGTACGTGTACTACCTGCGCCACATGTACCTGCGCAACGAACTCTGCAAGCCGGGGGTCCTTGAGTTCCTCGGTCAATCGATTGATCTCGGGTCGTTATCGATGCCCACCTATGTCTTCGCAGCCAAAGAAGATCATATTGTTCCCTGGAATTCTGCTTACGGCAGCACGCAGGTGCTGGGCGGTTCGATCCGGTTTGTTCTCGGCGCAAGCGGTCATATCGCCGGTGCGATTAATCCTGCCTCCAAGAATAAGCGGAGCTATTGGAGCTCTGGCGTCGAAAGCGCGACAGCCGATGAGTTCCCGACCGAGGCAGCGCAGTGGTTGCGCGAGGCTGATGAACATGCCGGAAGCTGGTGGAATGATTGGGCGGCTTGGGTCGACAATCATCAGGGGCCATTGCGCGCAGCGCGCAAACTCGGCACTGCAGCCCACCCCGTGATTGAAGCCGCCCCGGGCACATATGTTCGTAAGAAAGCAGCGGCATGATGCCGATCAAAACCCAATTTCATTCAACTGGAGACTTCAGCAAATGACCATGCATCAAGCCGTAATCGTTTCGGCAGTTAGAACGGCGATTGGTAAATTCGGCGGCTCGCTTGCTTCCATGTCTGCCCCCGAACTCGGCGCTATCGTGATCAGGGCCGCACTTGAGCGGGCAAACATCGAGGCCTCGCAGGTCGATGAGGTTATTTTTGGCCAGGTGTTGACTGCTGGGAGCGGGCAAAACCCCGCGCGCCAGGCCGCCATTAAAGCCGGTCTCCCGCATGGCGTTCCTGCGATGACGATCAACAAGGTTTGCGGTAGCGGGTTAAAGACGGTCATGTTGGCCGCTCAAGCCGTGATGACGGGCGCAGCCGGGATTGTCGTTGCGGGTGGTCAGGAGAACATGAGTGCCAGCCCGCATGTGCTTCTTGGGTCTCGCGATGGTCATCGGATGGGCGACGCCAAATTGGTCGACACCATGATCAGCGATGGATTGTGGGATGCGTTTAATCAGTACCACATGGGCATCACCGCTGAGAATGTTGCTCAGGCTCACGGAATTGATCGCGAGCGTCAGGACGCTTTTGCTGCGAATTCGCAGCAGAAGGCTGAAGCTGCTCAGCTCGCCGGTAAGTTCGTTGACGAGATTGTTCCGGTTCCCGTGCCTCAGCGTAAGGGACCGCCTGTTGAATTCAAGGCGGATGAGTTCATCAAGGCTGGCACCACGGCCGAGTCGATCAGCGGTCTAAAACCCGCTTTCAAAAAAGATGGGACAGTCACCGCAGCCAATGCGTCTGGAATTAATGACGGCGCAGCGGCGTTGGTGGTGATGTCGGCCGAACGCGCACGCGCTTTGGGTCTACGTCCACTGGCGAGTATTCAGGCTTTTGCGTCTGCTGGTGTCGATCCGGCCATGATGGGGATTGGGCCGGTTCCTGCGAGCCGGCGGTGTCTGGAGCGGGCAGGGTGGTCGGCGCAGGATCTCGATCTGTTGGAAATCAATGAGGCCTTCGCAGCTCAGGCCTGTGCCGTCAATGCAGAAATGGGATGGGATGTCTCTCGAGTGAATGTTAATGGCGGCGCGATTGCGCTTGGCCACCCCATTGGTGCTTCGGGGGCGCGTATTCTGGTGACGCTGTTGCATGAAATGCAGCGCCGCGATGCCCACCGTGGACTGGCTTCGCTGTGTATTGGCGGGGGCATGGGTGTCGCTCTCGCTGTTAATCGATCGTAATCGTCCGAGAATATTTATCAACAGAAGCCCTTTTGGGCTCGACAATCAGGAGACAGACTATGAGCGATCAAAAATTAGCCTACGTCACGGGCGGAATGGGCGGCATCGGGACCGCAATTTGCCGGCGACTCCACGATGCGGGATTTAATGTCATCGCTGGATGTGGGCCATCCCGTGACCACGCCAAGTGGATCGAAGAGCAGGCCACCGACGGCTACACCTTTCATGCCTCGGTCGGCAACGTCGGCGACTGGGATTCCTGCAAGGCCGCGTTTGACCAGGTGCGCGAGCAGTTCGGAAATCCTGACGTTTTGGTGAATAACGCTGGCATCACCCGCGACGGTGTTTTCCGCAAAATGTCGGCTGACGACTGGCGCGCCGTGATTGATACCAATCTGAACTCGCTTTTCTACGTGACCAAGCAAGTGATCGAGGGCATGGTCGAAAAGGGATGGGGGCGGGTGATCAACATCTCGTCGATCAACGGCCAACGTGGGCAGTTTGGTCAGGTTAACTACTCGGCGGCCAAAGCCGGTATCTACGGTTTCACGATGGCGTTAGCCCAAGAAGTGGCATCCAAAGGGGTGACGGTTAACGTCGTATCCCCCGGTTATATTGCAACCGATATGGTCAAGGCGATGAAGCCTGAGGCGCTGGAGAAAATCACGGCGATGATTCCAGTGCGCCGACTTGGCACCCCCGAAGAAATCGGTTCGATGGTGGTGTGGCTTGCGTCGGAAGATGCCGGGTTTGCGACGGGCGCTGATTTCTCGGTCAACGGTGGCTTACATATGGGCTAAAGGCCCCACGCCGTGATCGAACGCATGGGATAATCCGCGGATTGTTCCAAGGAGCGGTGTCCCGTGCGTCTCATCAAGAAGTATCCCAACCGCCGTCTCTACGACACGCAGACCAGCGTTTACATCACACTGGTTGATGTCAAAGAGATGGTGTTGGCGCAGGACGAGTTCCAGGTCGTCGATGCGAAAACGGGGGATGACCTCACCCGCAGTATCTTGCTCCAGATCATCCTCGAAGAAGAGGCTAGCGGGCAGCCCTTGTTTTCGTCTTCGATGCTGTCGCAAATGATCCGCTTCTACGGCAACACGATGCAGTCGATGATGGGCTCCTATCTCGAGAAAAATGTTCAGGCATTTGTTGAGATTCAGGCAAGAATCCAGGACCAATCACGCCAACTTTACGATTCAAAAGGCTTGCCGAGTGCCGAACTCTGGACGCAATTCATGAGTCTCCAAGCGCCCATGGTGCAGTCCATGATGTCGAATTACGTCGATCAGTCCAAAAATCTCTTCGTGCAGATGCAGGACCAGATGCAGCACAACGCGCGCTCGATGTTTACTGGTTTTCAGTTCCCCGTCCCCCCGGGCGGCGCAGGTGGTTCTGGCGGTGGCGAGCCCAAGTAATTTTGTGAATATCGTGCCTCGGGTTGGTTTTGTTTCGCTTGGGTGTCCCAAAGCGCTTGTCGACAGTGAACTCATCCTGACGCGATTGCGTTCGGATGGTTATGAGATCGCGCCGAACTACCGGGACTCCGATCTGGTGGTCGTGAACACCTGCGGTTTTATCGATGACGCTGTGCGCGAAAGCCTCGATGCGATCGGTGAAGCACTCGCCGAAAATGGTCGTGTGATCGTGACGGGGTGTCTTGGCGCGAAGACCGCTGAGGACGGCGCCAACTGGGTCGCTCAAGTTCATCCCAAAGTCTTGGCAGTGACCGGACCCCACGCGACGGATGCCGTGATCTCGCAGATTCACCGGCACCTGCCACAGCCTGATGCGGAACGGCCGATTCAAAAACGAACTCCAACACCGCGAACGTCGGATCAGTCGATGATTGAGTTTGATCCAGGGGTCAAACTCACGCCGCCGCATTATGCGTATCTGAAGATCAGCGAGGGATGCAATCATCGTTGCACCTTTTGCATCATCCCTTCGATGCGCGGCGATCTGGTCAGTCGACCGATCAGCGAGGTGGTTCGTGAAGCCGAGGCACTCTTTAAGCGAGGTGTCCGAGAACTCCTGGTGATCTCTCAAGACACCTCAGCCTACGGCGTCGATATCAATTATCGAACTGAATTTTTAGACGGTCGACCAGCTCGAACTCGTTTCGCGGATCTTGCCGAAGCACTCGGGCGGGTTGCTTCCGACCATGGCGGCTGGGTCCGGTTCCATTACGTCTATCCCTACCCACATGTGGATGAGGTGGTTGGGATCATGGCCGACAGTCGTTACTCGAACGTGCTCGTGCCCTACCTTGATGTGCCATTCCAACACGCTCACCCCGACGTGCTTCGTCGAATGAAACGGCCGGCAAACGGCGAACGAAATCTTGAACGGATTCAGGCCTGGCGCGCAGTGTTGCCGAACCTCACGGTACGCAGTACGTTTATTGCGGGCTTTCCGGGCGAGACCGAGTCTGAGTTTCAGGCTGTCCTTGATTTTTTGACCGCTGCCGAACTCGATCGAGTGGGCTGTTTTGCGTATTCACCGGTCGAAGGGGCTACGGCGAATGCGTTATCGGGGGCCGTTCCTTCTCAATTGCGCGAGGAGCGGCGCGATCGATTGATGGCCCATCAGGCCGATATCTCATCACGGCGTTTGGCTCGACGAGTCGGGACGCAAGAACGTGTACTAATCGACGAGTTGGTGTGGCTTGTCGGTGACGAAGACCCCGACGACGCGCCGGGTGAACCCACGGCGATTGCCCGCTCAACAGCAGATGCTCCCGAAATTGACGGTGTCGTTCGGGTCATCCTCAGTGCGAATCAGATGCGCGAACTGCGAGTGGGGCAGTTCATTGATGTCACGATTACTGCAGCTGATGAGCATGACCTTGAGGGGCGCCTGACATGACCCGGTCGCTTCGAACATTTTTAATCGTTCTGATGTGCGTGGTGTCAACCGCCACGCAGGCACAGGCACAGGCACAGGCACAGACCCTGCAGACGACCGGTTCACCCGCGTCGCCGTTTTATTTTGTTGCGCTCGGCGACCTGCCGTATGGGCCCGCGATGCTGTCGCATCCCCCCTATGAGCGACTGATTGCGCAGATCAATCGCCTCGATCCGGTTTTCAGTGTCCACATTGGCGACTTTAAGTCAGGCAGTTCAATTTGCTCGGACGAAGCCTTTATTGAGCAACTCGGCTTTTTCAATCGCTTTGAACGACCGCTGGTCTATACGCCAGGTGATAACGAATGGACGGACTGTCATCGGGCGCTTGCTGGACGATTTGATCCCCGCGAACGCCTCAGTCGTCTGCGCCAACTATTTTTTACCGAAGCCCGATCTTTGGGGCGGGGACGTATGGCGTTGGAGCGTCAATCAGAGGTCGATCCGAAGTTTGAAACGTACGTAGAAAACGCACGATTCGCTGTTCATAGCGTTCAGTTCCTCACCGCCCACATCGTGGGCTCGAACAATGGGCTGGACCCTAAGGACCCCGCGGCGGTTGAAGAGTTCAAAGCCAGGGAACTGGCAGTTGTGAGCTGGCTCGAACAAGGTTTTGCCAAGGCTGTTCGCGAGCAGGCCCCGGCGATCGTCGTGATGTTTCATGCCGACGTATTGGATGACAAAGGAAGCCGTGCGGGCTTTGCCGAAAATAGCGGATTTGCCCGGGTTATCGGGCGCACGTTGCTTCCGCTGGCAAAGGAATTTGATCGCCCCGTCCTTGTGATTCACGGCGATTCCCATCAATTCCGGGTCGACAACCCTTTTCTGGATTCTCTTGGGCAGCCCATCACCAATCTCACACGTCTCGAAGTTTTCGGCGCCACAGACACCCGCGGCGTCAAAGTCACGGTGGATCTTGGCAGCCGCTCTGTGTTTGGATTTACGGTGGTGGATGGATCATGAGGCCGGCAGAAAGTCCAGCAGACGATCAAGGCCGCCGTACTGAATAGCGATATTGGCTTGTGCTGCCACAACGGGCTTGGCATGGTAGGCAACACCAAGTCCAGCGAGGCCGAGCATCTTGAGATCATTGGCGCCATCGCCGATCGCGATGCTTTGGTCGATGTTCACGCCGAATTCACAACACACCCTTTGGAGTTCGGCAGCTTTTTCTTCGGCGTCGACAATCTGACCAAGGACTCGTCCGGTCAGCTTGCCATCAACGACTTCAAGTTGATTTGCACGGGCGGCCGCCAGGCCCAAACGGTCGCGCAGGCGATCTGTAAAAAACGTGAATCCACCCGATACCAGTAAGGTCTTAAGTCCTGCGGTATGCGCGGCGCTCAAAAGTCGATCTGCGCCAGGTGATAGCCGAAGGCGCTCGTTATAGACCGATTCGAGAGCGCTCGAATCAAGGCCCGCCAGCAGGGCGACCCGCTGGCGCAAGCTTTCGGAAAAATTTGGAATCTCGCCCCGCATGGCGGCTTCGGTAATTGATGCGATTTCTGCTTTGCGCCCACACCAGTCGCCCAGTTCATCGATGCATTCGATCGTGATGAGCGTCGAGTCCATGTCCATCGCAAGTACGCCGTAGTCACTCAGCCGGCGACGGCCCGATGGCAGGAAGGCATGGTCAACTTCATGCCTTTCACACAAAGCCGCGACCGCTGTCCGCCACTCTGAAGTAACCCCGAGCGAACCGAATCGCAGGGTTGAACTGCCGCTGTTTCCCGTCAAAACTGGTGATCGAAGGCCCTCAATCCATGAGGCAATCTGTTGCAGTAAATGATTTAACGAATCTGGCCGATCCATGTCTAGCAATGCACCCCGCGCTGACCCCGCGTGGTCTAACCCCCCGATCATCCCGAGCCCTTGCACGTTTTCTTTAACGAGAACGAGGTCAAACGGGGAGGTCTCTGGCGTGCGGTCTGTGACGTCTAACACTTGAGTCGACGTATTCATACCTTGGCCAGCTGAGCCTGGGGTTTGAGTGCTTTGCAGGTGGCGCGAATCCGCTGGAGTCGAGTATTTAGATCCGCCTCCTTCAGGGTGATCCGGATGCGGTCCGATCCGGTCATCCGGACATCCTTCTGTGATTGCAAATAGCGGATGATCGTTTCGGGCTCGACGGTCGAATCCTGACCAAATTGAAGAACAATCGCTTCGCTTGCAGCATCGATTCGACTCAAACCCAAGGTCTGTGCAATGAGGCGCAGGCGGTGGGTTTCGATCAACGCATGGGCCGGCTCTGGGAGCTTCCCAAATCGATCCACAAGTTCCTCGGTCAAGCCCTCGAGTGCATCGGCATCTGCGGCGCTCGCCAATCGTTTGTAGAGTGTCAGACGCTCATGAACATCCGGACAATAGTCGTTGGGCAAAAGCGCGGGGGTATGCAGGTTGATTTCCGTGGTGACGCCCAATGGGGCATTCAGGTCGGGTTCGCGTCCTGCCTTCAGGGATCGGACCGCCTGCTCAATCATGTCAACATAAATCTGGAATCCGACCGCAGAGACTTCGCCTGACTGGTGCTCGCCCAGCACTTCGCCCGCACCGCGAATCTCCAGATCGTGCATCGCAAGATAGAACCCACTCCCAAGTTCTTCCATGGCCTGGATGGCCTGCAGTCGCTTTAGCGCGTCCTTGGTGATCGCCGATTCGTCTGGTGTCAGTAGATAGGCGTAGGCCTGATGATGCGATCGACCGACCCGACCCCGTAATTGATGCAACTGGCCGAGTCCAAAGCGATCTGCGCGGTGAATGACGATGGTGTTGGCAGTCGGTACATCAATGCCGGTTTCGATAATTGTTGTACACAAAAGTACATTGAAGCGTTGTTGATGAAAGTCCTTCATCACGCGCTCTAGCTCTCGCTCATGCATCTGTCCGTGGGCTACAGCGATGCGCGCTTCGGGCACGAGTTCTACCAACATCTGTCGACGGTTCTCAATGGTCTCGACTTCATTGTGCAGAAAGTACGCCTGGCCGCCGCGTTTCAACTCGCGCAACAAGGCCTCGCGGATCGCACCGGCTTCCTCGCGCCGCACAAAGGTCTTGATGGCCAGTCGTCGCTGGGGGGCCGTGGCAATAATTGAGAAGTCGCGCATCCCCTCAAGGCTCATCGCCAGGGTTCGGGGGATCGGTGTGGCGGTCAGGGTCAGCACGTCAACCTCTGAGCGCATGTTCTTGAGTGCCTCCTTCTGGCGCACGCCAAACCGGTGTTCTTCGTCGATGATCAGCAGGCCCAGGCGCTTAAATTGAACATCCTTGGCGAGTAATTTATGGGTGCCAATGACGATGTCGATGGTCCCGTCAGCCAACCCGGCAAGCGCTGCCTTAATTTCCTTGGGGTTGCGAAAACGACTGAGTTCAGCGACCTTGACTGGCCAGTCAGCAAATCGACTGCTCACGGACTCGTAGTGCTGCTCTGCCAACAACGTGGTTGGGACCAGAATGGCCACCTGCTTGCCATCCGAAACCGCAACAAACGCGGCGCGCAAGGCGACTTCCGTCTTGCCAAAACCGACATCACCACAAACCAAGCGGTCCATGGGCTTTCCAGATACCAAATCTTGAATCGTTGCATGAATGGCGGCCAGTTGATCGGCCGTTTCCTCGAAGCCAAATCCCTCGGCAAACGCTTCGTAAGCCTTGGCATCGAAGGCAAAGGCATGGCCGCTTCGGGCGGCCCGACGAGCATAGAGATTCAGCAATTCGGCAGCCGTATCACGAGCCTGAGCGGCTGCTTTACGTCGAGCTTTTTCCCACTGCCCTGACCCGAGCGCATGAAGCGGAGCATCTTCAGGGGCAGCCCCGGTGTAGCGACCGATCAACTGGAGGGCACTCACGGGAACAAATAACTTGGTCTGATTGGCGTAAATCAGCTCAAGAAATTCCGCTGCCCCGTCGCCCAGATCCATTGTGATCAAGCCGCAATAGCGACCGATGCCGTGGTGCGCATGGACGACCGGATCGCCAATCTTGAGTTCAGACAGGTCGCGGACGATCGCATCGACATTGGTTTGCTGCCCGCGCGAACCCCGGCCCCTGCGGCGTACCGTTCCGCGGAATAGTTCACCTTCTGTAACGATTGCAATCGGGGTGTCCGTCGAACCCTGCGGCGCTGCGCTCGCCAGTGAAAATCCATCAGTAAGAGGGCCAATGCCCAAGCCAAAGGGACACTCACTCGCAAGGAATGCCTGCCATGACTCGATTGGATGCGGCTTCAGACCGGCTTCAATGAAGAGTGTGGTCAGTGTCTCGCGACGGCCTGCTGATTCCGCCAGAACGAAAACGCGCCCGCCGTGCGTTGCATTGGTGAAGTGCCCAATGAAACTTCGAAAGGCGGCTACAGGGTCCTCAGCACGTCGCTCCACGCTCAGATCGGGGAGCTGACGCGACGGCGGCGGCGCCTCGGTTTCGGACCCTGTGAGGACTTGACCGGTATTGACCCGGCGCAGGGTGATTCGCCCGAAGTTTCGAGCGGCAACGAAAAACTGATCTGGAGATAGGAATAATTCTTCGGGCTTTAATAATGGGCGTTCGGAATCATGGGCTAAGAAGCGCCACCTGTTCTGTGCGTCCTCCCGAAAACTTCGTGTGGCCGCCTCGACATCACCATGTAGCGCCAGGAGAGCGTTCGTGGGCAGGTATTCGAAAACAGTCGCAGTCGTTTCGAAAAAAAGCGGCAGCCAGTATTCAATGCCGCCCGCAGCGATGCCGTTACCGAGATCCCGGTAGATCGGCGCACGCGAGGGGTCGCCTTCGAAGCGTTCACGCCAACGGCTGCGAAAGGCGTTACGTGCGGCTTCGTCGAGTGGGAATTCACGTCCGGGGAGTAACCGTACGGACTCCACCGGATAGAGTGTTCTCTGGGTGTCGGGATCGAATGCCCGGATCGACTCAACGTCCTCATCGAAAAGGTCGATTCGATAAGGCAGTAGCGACCCCATGGGGAAGAGGTCGATCAAGCCGCCGCGCACCGAGTATTCCCCGGGCTTGAGGACCTGCGCGACATGGTCATAACCGGCCAGCACAAGCTGAGCGCGCAGGCCCTTAGCATCGAGTGCCGACCCTTTGGTGAATTCAAAGGCATGCGCCGCCAGGAAGCCCGTGGGGGCCAGGCGCTGCAGAGCGGTGGAGGCAGCCAGCACAACCACGTCCACCTCTCGGCGCCCCAAGCGCCAGAGGGTCGCGAGGCGCTCGCTGATCAGATCCTGGTGGGGTGAAAACGCGTCGTAGGGGAGTGTCTCCCAATCGGGCAATTGAGCCACCCTCAACTGGGGGGCAAACCAGGCGATTTCTTCGCTCAGACGAGCAACGTCGGGCGCGTTGGCCGCAATAACGACAAGCAGGCGGCGCTCCGCGAACGCGCGGTTACCGCATTCAGCGAGATGCAGCGCGTCGGCAGCGCCTGTGGTGGGGGCAACACTCCAGGCCGCCCCTTCCTTTGGCAGTGAATGGGTTGCCAGGCGAATCGTGCTTGCGCTGGTGTGCTCGGGTGTGTCTTTGCGAAGATTCAACATGGCGCGAAGTCTATAGAATCTCGGACATGGTGCAGCCAGAACCGCAAACCCCGATCGGCCCGATTCGACATGTCGCACTGATACCGGCTGCCGGCGAGGGCCGGCGGATGGGCGCTGCCGTCCCCAAGCAATACCTGAGGTTGCATGGCAAATCGCTGTTGTCGCACGTGGTCCAAGCGTTCCAGCAGGCGCAACGGATCGACGGCATCGCAGTTGTCGTGGCCGCTCATGACACTGAAGTTGAGGAGCATCTCGGTGACTCGATCGGGAGACGACCGCTTGTTCTGCGGGTGGGCGGCGCAACGCGTCGTGATTCGGTGTTGAACGGGCTGATGGCTCTGCGCGATCAGCCTCTGGCGCTGGCCGACCATGATCGGGTGTTGGTTCACGATGCGGCTCGCGCCGGGATTCTCCCAGGGCAAATTGACGGATTGATTGAACAGCTCGAGGCGGATCCGATCGGCGGGTTGTTGGCGCTTCCGGTGGTTGACACGGTGAAGCGGGTCTGCGACGGGCGCATCGTAGCCACCGAAGATCGTGCACTTCTGTGGCTGGCGCAGACCCCTCAGTTGTTTCCGGTCGGGTTGCTTCAACAAGCGCTCGAACGTCATCCAGAAGTGACCGATGAGGCCAGGGCGATGGAGCTTGAAGGATGGCACCCGCGGGTATTGCCGGGCACCAAAGGGAATCTTAAGGTCACAGTAAGCGAAGACCTCGAGTGGCTTTCGCGTTCATGGGAGATTCGATGACCGCGGTTCGCAATTCGATCCGGATCGGGCAGGGCTGGGATATTCACGCGTTGGTGTCGGGCCGACCGCTAATTCTGGGTGGCATTACGATTCCACATTCTCATGGTCTTCTTGGGCATTCCGATGCGGACGCGCTCTTGCATGCGATAACGGACGCCCTGTTGGGTGCGGCTGGGTTGGGCGACATCGGTCAACACTTTCCGGACAACGACCCGCAGTATCGGGGCGCCGACAGCCGGATTTTGCTGGGGCGAGTGCTTCAGACGATCACCACCGCAGGCTGGGAAATTGGGAACCTGGACGCAACGATCATCGCCCAGGCCCCTAAACTCGCGCCGCACCTGCCGCGCATGATCGAATCAATCGCTCAGGTGCTCCAGCTCGACGCCAGTGCGATCAACATAAAGGCCAAAACGGCTGAAGGATTTGGCGCAGTTGGACGCGCTGAAGCGATCGAAGTTCAGGCGGTTGTTTTACTGTCCCGCCTGAATCTCAGCTCAACCTAGTTCGAACAAGGTTCAGGCCAGGTCAGCGACCAGCGCGTTACGCTGCTCGTTACTCAGTGGCGACACCGTTGCAGAGTAGGCTGGGTGCGTGACGCCGATGCTCAAGCTGACGCCATATTTCAGCGCCGCGGCCATATCCGGCGTGAGTTCAAAACGCAGAAAATGAACCGAACTTGTCTTCTGTTCGTTCTCTCGTTCGAGATCTTCATCGGCGATGGCAAAGACCTTGGCTGAACCTTCTACTTGAACCCAGACCTGGCGCTCGATGCCATGCATCTTGGCGAGCGCTGCTTTACGGGCCTTCTCGTCGCCATATTCGATCAGCATGGTCGCTTTGAAATTGCTACCGTCGGGGATCAGCGGGGTATACGACTCCAGTTCATGTTGAATACCTTCTTCCTCGAAGATCTTCTCAACCCGCAACATTTCCTGGATTTGATAACGAATCGTCTTCTCGTCCTCGAATAGCAGGTTGACATGCTCACCCAGATGAACAGATCGCAGTTTTTTGTGAGCGATGATTTGCTCACGCAGTTCGGGCCGCGCCTTGGCGTAGGCCTCGAGGGTCATGAGTGATTCACGAGTAACTTTAGTCATGGCGTGTTTTCCTTAGGAGGGTTTGGAATTCTGTTGCAGATCAGAGTCCGTACGCACGTGCCATCAGGGTCAGGGGATGCGCAATCTTGTCTTTAGCCTTGTCACCAAGGCCTTCTTCAATGTGCCGGCCGGCGAGCTGACAGTCACTGGCAATCCAGTCAGGAGATCCACCGGGGTGTTCAGTCAGCTGGCGGAAAGCAGGTCGACCAATCTTTAGAGAGGTTTGGTGAAATTCCTTTTTAACGCCCCAGGTCCCGGCATGTCCAGAACAGCGCTCAACGGTATGGACCTGTGTCCCTGGGACGGACGCCAGCATTTCCCGCGTCTTTTGACCCACATTCTGAACCCGAAGGTGGCAGGCCACGTGGTACGAGACCTTGCCCAGTTCCACTGAATAGTCGGTCTTCAAAAGCCCGTCTTTCTGGCGATTGACGAGATACTCAAACGGATCACGCATCGCTTGTTTCACCGCCTGGACGTCTCGGTCCTCCGGAAACAGGAGTGGAAGCTCCTGCTTGAACATCAGGGTGCACGACGGAATTGGCGTCACGATGGTCCATCCATCCCGAGCCAGCGCTGCGAGAGGCGGAATATTCTTGTTCTTGAGCTCTTCAACCGAATCCAGATCGCCCAGTTCGAGCTTGGGCATTCCGCAACAAGCGACCTTTTGAACGACTTGATAGGGGATATTGTTGTGATCCAGAACCTTCAACAAATCGTGACCAATGCCGGGTTCGTTGTAGTTGATGTAGCAGGTCGAGTAGACCGCCACCTTGCCTTTGGTCCGCCCGCCGTCAATCACGGGATGGGGCGCAGAGACCTTGGCGTTCGGTAAAAATGGTTTTCTTGCGAATTCAGGCACCCACGCCTGGGCGTCGACGCCGAGGTGATTTTCCAGCTGCTTGCGGAACGCAGGCATGTGATTGACTTTGTTAACGATCTCAACAACCACTGGAATGGTTGCGAGCTTTCCGTTGCGGTCTGTCGAGGACAGGACACCATCGCGGAACTCAGTTGGCGAGCCCTTCTTGAACTGGATCGCCTTGGCCCGCAGCATCACGTGCGGAAAATCCAGGTTCCAGGGATGCGGCGGCACGTAAGGGCACTTCGTCAGATAGCAGACGTCGCACAGGTAGCATTGGTCGACCACTTTGGCGTAATCGCTCTTGGCCACGCCGTCGATTTCTCCCGTGCTGCTCTCATCGATTAAATCGAAGAGGGTGGGAAATGCGTTGCACAAGCTGACACAACGGCGACAGCCGTGGCAGATGTCAAAAATGCGTTCGAGTTCAGCTTCCAGAAGCAACTCATTCCAGAATTCCGGGGTTTTCCAGGCGACCGGGTGGCGCGTTGGCGCTTCGAGGGAACCTTCACGAACGGACATGACAAACTCTCCAGAGGGTCTGGGTAGGGATTTCAGAGAATGTAAACGTCCCTAAAACCGGGAGCGTTTTGGAAGGGGACTGGTACGCTGACCAGTGCCCCAACCAGGGATCACCTAAGGATGACCTTAGGGTCAATCAAGGATCAACCAGGCATCAAGAGATCAGGCGTGCAGAGCGTCCAGAGCTTTCTGGAACTTGTTTGCATGCGAGCGCTCGGCCTTTGCCAGCGTCTCAAACCAGTCAGCGATCTCATCGAAGCCTTCTTCGCGAGCGGTCTTGGCCATGCCTGGGTACATGTCGGTGTACTCATGCGTTTCGCCAGCGACAGCAGCGCGCAGGTTGGCATCGCTCGGTCCGATTGGCAGGTCGGTCGCAGGGTCGCCGACAGCGGCCAGATAGTCGAGGTGGCCATGGGCGTGACCGGTCTCGCCTTCAGCAGTCGAGCGGAACAGAGAGGCAACTTCGGTGAAGCCTTCGACGTCAGCCTTGTTCGCGAAGTACAAATAACGGCGGTTGGCCTGGGACTCACCGGCGAAGGCGGCCTTCAGGTTGTCATGGGTATGGGTGCCAGCTAAATTAGGCATGAATTCTCTCCGTGGTTCAGTACGACAGTACTGCAATACAGGGTTTAAGGGCTCTTGGACGCGTGATCTTTGCGGTCACGACAGTCAGCCGGCATTACGCCATCGAAGCGTGGCGAACGCTAATGGATTATCCCGATGACGGCGTCCAGATTCGCGGGGTTCGTCCGATTGCGTGAACGACTGAAATCTGGCAACTCAACTCGTACCGTCAGCCCGCCGGTTACAGGCGAAAATAGCCGAACGGTACCTCCCGCCCGTTGAGCCAGTCGATCCACAATTGCCAATCCAAGCCCGGCGCCGCCCGCCGGGCCACCTCGCGAAGAATCCATCCGCGCGAATGGCCGCAACACCTGCTCGAGCGCATCGGCTGGCAAGCCTTGCCCCTGATCTTGCAAGACGATCGCAATATGCTCCTGGTGACGCGAAGCGGCAATCTGGAGACGCACGATCCCGTCCGTTGATTGCCCGTGGATCAACGCGTTGTCGACCAGATTGCTAACGATGCGTTCGAGGTCGATAGTTCTTCCAATCCAAATGAGGTCAGGCGGGACCTGAGCGATCCAGACCAACCCTCCAGTCTGCCGGGCCACGCTATGGGTCCTCGCGATCGATTCAAGGACCTGGCTGACATTCACTGGAGCACCGGTGAGTTCGTCAGGGTCCCTGGCGAATTCAATGAATTGACCGACGATCGCATCAATGCGTTCGATTTCTTCGACCATGGAACTTTTGGCTGAGACCTCCATAGGGGTGAGTTCAAGTTCAAGTCGCAGTCGGGCTAATGGCGTACGCAGGTCGTGTGAGATTCCCGCAAGGGCCAATTTGCGATCGCTTTCGAGTGCGCTGAGTTGTTCGGTCAATCGGTTGAACCGTCGATTCAAGCGTGCGATCTCACCGGGGCCCGCCTCTGGCAGCGGGTCTGGACGTCGGCCTGCAGCCACATGCTCGATTGCAGTGGCCAGGCGGGTGAGCGGTTGGTTGAGCCACCGGCTCAGCCCGAAGGCAATCAAGAGCGATACAGCCAAAGCAATGGCAATCCATTCCGCCCATTTCGGTTCTGGATGACGCTCGATTCGGTGGGGGTTGATTCCAATCCAATAAGCATCGCCCGCAATCAGGGTCCGGATCCAGAAGGCTGGTTCCGAGTTCACTGTGCTCGCCAACAGAGTGCCCGGGCCCATTTGTTCGCGCAGGCGCCCTGCCACTTCTTGCAGGAACGCGTTGTTTGGGGGCGTTTCAATTTGATCGGTGTCCTCTGCCGGCACAATCCGAACGCCTTCCTCTTGCGCAAGATCTGTCAAGAGTCGGCGGCGCAGCTCGGGCTGCGCTGCAACCAGTGCGTTACGGGTCAAATTGACAACGCTGTTGACCTCCCAGGCCAACTGTTGAGCGAGGGGGGTTCGATCCGACAGCCGCAAGAATCCCATCCATGCAATCAGGCTGCTACAGAGAACGAATGCAATGAGAAAAAATGTCCGCGCAAAAAGACTCGACGGAACGATCTTCATTCTTGCCCGTCGGGGACAAACACATACCCAACGCCCCAAACGGTTTGGATCCAACGCGGATGGGCGGGGTCCGTTTCAAGCAGCCGGCGGAGCCGTGAGACCTGAACGTCAAGGCTGCGATCGAAGGCCTCGTATCCTCGCCCACGGGCCTGAGACATCAATTTGTCGCGCGACATCGGTTGATTCGGATGTCGTAGCAACACTTTAAGGAGTGAATATTCACCGGTCGTCAGCGCAATTTCGACTTCGTCTCGGTGCAGTTTTCGGGATGCCAGATCCAGTGTGAAGGGCCCGAACCGGATGTTTCCGGACTCAGGGGCTCCCGCGATGGGTTCGGCTGCCCTCCGTCTTAAAACGGCTGCAATCCGGGCCAGTAGCTCGCGCGGGTTAAATGGTTTGCCAAGATAATCGTCCGCCCCAAGTTCGAGACCAATGATCCTGTCGATATCCTCGCTGCGCGCAGTGAGCATGATGATCGGGGTCTTGTCTCCGGCCCCCCGCAGTCGACGAAGGATAGAGAGCCCATCTTCTGCGGGCAACATCAGGTCCAGTACGATCAGGTCAACCCGATCTCGCAGCATGAGGCGGTCAAGTGCCAAGCCGTCAGGCGCCACCAGGACTTCAAATCCACTTTCGCTCAGGTGCCGACGAAGCAGCTCCCGCAACTTCGGGTCGTCGTCAACAACAATGATGCGATTTGAGCGCTGATTTGACATGGTCGGGCAAGTGTACTGATTTGAGCGGGACTATCATTGGGGAATGAAATCTTCTCTCGCGGCACTGCTTCTCGCTCTGGGCCTCTGCGGTCAGGCAAGGGCGCAACTGCAGGCGCAGCCAAACTTGCAGCCATCGGCGCAGGACGGTGAAGATCGCGAGAGGACGCGGCGTGAGATGCGCGAGGTGATGCGCTCGGAGCGGGAGCGGTGGCGCGAGAATTCCCCTCCGGTCCAAGGCTGGGCTTGGCGTCCGCCAGCTCCACGGCATTGGGAAGGTCATGAGGGACGACTAACACCCAAAGAACGGCGTGAATTACGAAACTTGTTGGAAGAGACTGCACGCGAACGGCGAGCGCTTGCCGCGGAGCGTGGCACCGAATTGGTTCCAGCCGCCAAGGGGGCCGAGCGTTGATCGTCGCCCGAACCCCAGATCCAGTTTCGTCGCCAACGATTCTTGCACTGGAGGTTTCCATTGACCGGTGCACGGTCGGTCTGCTCTACGCGGGCGCTTGCGTTTGGCGCGAAGCGTCTGGAGGGCGGGCGGCCGAGGCGATTCTGCCGTGTATTGAAACGCTGCTCGCCGATCACGAAATTCCGCGCAGTGCACTCGATGCAGTGGCCTTCAGTGCTGGGCCCGGCGGTTTTACTGGCCTTCGGGTCGCCTGTGGGGTCGCCCAAGGGTTAGGTTGGGCACTCGAACGCCCCCTGTTGGTGGTTGATTCCCTGGCGGCGGTGGCTTGGCAGACTGCGACGGCCCAAACTCAGCGTGTTGCTGTTGCCATTGACGCTCGGATGGGTGAGGTCTATGCAGGACTTTACGCCGTCAACCCCGAGGGTGAAGTTCAGACCGTCCATGCGCCCTGGCTGGCGGACCCCGACTCGCTATCAGCGAGCTTCGCGCAAGAGCTCGATCCCTCGACCGACTGGGTGGCTGCAGGCGATGCGTTTCGCGTCTATCCCCAACTCATTGAATCAGCCGAGCCAAACCTCTGGGGCAGGGTAGAAACCACCTTTGCGCCTCGAGCCGATGCGATTGCGTCGATTGGCACAAGGCTATGGCATGCAGGCCTTGCCGTCTCAGCCCATGAGGCGGCGCCGATCTATATCCGGAATAAGGTTGCACTTGACGTTGGTGAACAGCGCGCGCTGAGAGTCTCGCGTGGACAAATTTGAGATAAGGCCCATGGTTGCGGCGGATCTCGATCAAGTGATCGCGATCGAATCTGCGGTTTACCCTCATCCCTGGTCTCGCGGTAACTTTGCTGATTCCCTCAAGGCTGACTACGACTCGAGCGTCTGCGTCCGCGACGACAGAATTTTGGCCTATTGGCTCCTGATGCACGCACCCGACGCATCACATCTCTTGAACTTCAGCATCGAGCCGAGCCATCAACGACAGGGCCTTGGTTCAAGACTACTGAGTCATCTCTTGGGGGTGCTGGGGGGGCGCCGCGTTGAAGCCGTTGTGCTGGAAGTTCGGCCAACCAACTTAGGCGCACTGAGTCTTTACGAACGGGCTGGTTTTGAACGCATTGGGATCCGGCGGGGGTACTACCCAGCCGCTGACCGTCAACGAGAAGACGCCGTTGTCATGCGTCGTGATTTGTCTCGAGTGGAAGCCTTTGGAGGAGAGCGTAATGTTGGGTGATTCACCTTGGGCTTGGTCACCCTCGCAAGATCGCGCCTGGCGGATGCTCGGGATTGGTCCACGTTGGGTTCGCCAGTCAATCGAGACGGGCGCCCAATCGGCCAATTTTGATCAGGCGGCGATGATCGGAGCATTCAATCGAGGCCTGACTGCGCGCATGTTTCAGTGGCCAAATCATTCTTACGAAGCCCAGGAGGTCCTGAAACGCGGTCCTGATAGCTGGCTGCTTCTTTCTCAAACCCAATCCGAAAGCCCCGCCCAGGCTGAGCATCTTCTTGACGCGATGCTTAGTGCAATCGGCGCCACATGGTCCAAACCAGAGTATTCAGGCGGCCCTGAGCCGCTCAAGGCAATACGGGTACTTGAATCCGGACAAGTCGGTGGGGTACTCGTTTTGGGTAGCGAAGCGCTTGTAACGCTTGGCCATGAAGGCAGCCGCCTTGAAGACCTGCGCGGCCGAGCGCATCCGCTTCTGATCGGTGAGTTACAGATTCCAGTGATCGTCAGCTTTGGGCCACAACATCTCTTGAACGAGCCACTGGATAAGGCCCGCGCTTGGCGCGACCTCCAACTCGCGCGGTCGTTACAAGTTCAGGGCGCGTGTTTTCCAATCAGCGAAACTGAATCAAACTTGGCCTGATTCATTTGGTGGCGCTTCAGCACGAGGGTCATCGCTGCGGCAATGAACAACCCAAACATCCAGATCACGATATTGACCGACAGGTTGGCCTGAATCAGCAATGAGTAGAGCCCCAGCATCAGAAGCACGCTCAGATTTTCATTGAAATTCTGAACCGCGATGGAATGCCCAGCGCTCATGAGCAAATGGCCCCGGTGCTGAAGCAACGCATTCATTGGAACGACGAAAAACCCAGCGAGTCCGCCGACGATGATCAGTAAGGGATAGGCCCAATTGAGGCTTGATATAAAGGTCATGAGCGGTACCAAAAGGCCCATGGCAATACCGACGCGGAGCACGCTGAGCGACCCGCGCAAGCTCACAAATCGGGCGGCAAGCACTGCGCCAATGGCAATCCCAATCGCGACAACCCCTTGAAGCTTCGCGGCTGAGGAGAGCGCCATGCCGAGTTGCACTTCGGCCCACTTCAGGATGATGAACTGCAGCGTTGCACCTGCGCCCCAGAACAGCGTGGTGACAGCGAGTGAAATCTGCCCAAGTGAATCTCCCCAGAGCTTCTTGAGGCAATGAGCGAAATCCTTCACCAGGAACCAGGGGTTACGCTCCTGGTGGGGGTAATGAGCGCCGGTGTCCGGGACCTTTAAATTAAACGCCGCCGCGATGGCATACACCACGGCAACAACCACAATCGCGGCCTCGGCTGCGGTGTCGACGCCGGTATTTACCCCTGGGATTTCAAAGCTCAGCAGCCAACCTGAGACCTTGGGATCGATGAGTGCGCCACCCAGCGCGGTCCCTAAAATAATCGACCCCACGGTCGTACCCTCGATCCAACCGTTCGCAGCCACGAGTTTTTCGGACGGCAGCAACTCCGTCAGAATTCCGTATTTCGCGGGTGAATAGGCGGCTGCACCAAATCCAACGACCGCGTAAGCTGCCAACGGATGGACAGACCAGAACATCATGGCGCAGCCCACCACTTTCACCAGATTGGTGATGAACATCACCCGGCCTTTCGGCATTGAATCCGCAAACGCGCCCACGAACGGGGCAAGGGCCACGTAAGACACGGTAAAAAAGAGTTTGAGAAGGGGCCGCATCCATTCGGGGGCCTGCGTCTCAATCAGCAAGGCGATTGCAGCAATCAGCAGTGCATTATCGGCAAGCGACGAAAAAAACTGCGCCGCCATAATCGTGTAGAAGCCGCGATTCATCGGGGCGTTATAGCACGCTCATAGGGGAAACCATCGAGATGGCACGAGCACGGGTTGAATATGTGTGTACCGAGTGTGGCGGTGTGGCGCCAAAATGGCAGGGTCGATGCTCGGCCTGCGGAGCCTGGAATACGCTTGCCGAGTCGGTTGCAAGTGATCCGCGGTCGTCAGCGGGTGCCGGCGGGCAGGGGGATCGTCGACATGCGCTGGTCGAGGCAAGCGAGCTCCAGGCGCTGAATGCGATCGCTGCTGAGGAGACCCCCCGATTCACCTCGGGCATTGAGGAGTTTGATCGGGTGTTGGGCGGCGGCCTCGTACCAGGCGCAGTGGTTTTAATTGGCGGCGATCCCGGGATTGGCAAAAGCACGCTGCTCTTGCAGTCTTTGGCATCGATTGCTGCGGACTCGGCGGCTTTGTATGTGACCGGCGAGGAGTCAACTGCCCAGGTTGCTTTGCGGGCCCGCCGACTTGGCTTGGGCGAGAGCGCGATGCCTGTTCTGGCTGAGACTCAACTCGAACGGATTGCTGCCGTCCTCTCTCAGCACAAACCCCGGGTGGCGGTCATTGACTCGATCCAGACCCTATTTACGGATGCGCTGCCTTCAGCCCCAGGCTCGGTGGCGCAGGTCCGCGAATGCGCTGCCCAACTGACCCGGATTGCCAAGCGCGACAACCTCACCATCATTCTGGTCGGGCATGTCACGAAAGAGGGGCAACTCGCGGGGCCGAGGGTCCTCGAGCACATGGTCGATTGCGTGCTGTATTTCGAGGGCGAGGCTCATTCGGCTTTTCGATTGGTCCGAGCATTCAAGAATCGATTCGGCGCGGTGAACGAATTGGGTGTGTTCGCGATGACCGATCGGGGCTTGCGGGGTGTCACCAATCCGTCCGCCATGTTTCTTGCCCAACACGATCGTCGGGTTCCGGGAAGTTGCGTCTTGGTGACCCAAGAAGGTTCCCGGCCCTTGCTTGTTGAGATTCAGGCCCTGGTCGATTCAGCCCATGCGCCCAATCCACGCCGCCTTAGTGTCGGTCTTGAAGCAAATCGGCTCGCGATGTTGTTGGCGGTCGCTCATCGTCATGCGGGCCTGGTGACCTTTGATCAAGACGTGTTTGTCAATGCGGTTGGCGGTGTCCGAATTGTCGAGCCGGCGGCAGATCTGGCGGTCCTGTTTGCCATCGTCTCGAGCCTCCGCAATCGGCCGCTTGGGGCGGACTGTGAAGGTGGACTGGCGGTTTTTGGGGAAATTGGGCTTGCCGGCGAAATCCGTCCGGCGCCGCGTGGCCAGGAACGCTTGCGCGAGGTGTCGAAGCTGGGTTTTGCCCGGGTGATCGTGCCGCGGGCCAATACGCCCAAGGCGGGCAGTCGCGGGGCGCCTGAAGGATTGGAAATCCTTGCGGTCGACCGGGTCGACCAGGCGCTCGATCTAGCATTCTCGAGGTGATGATCTAACCGCAGACGGCACTGGCGAACGAGCAGGCACGAATCACGCGTGCCACAGGGGCCAACCGACATCCGGAGCCTCCCATGGACTTCCACTTCTTGCGCAGTTCTGCTCAGCATAAGCTCAGCGCGTTGCCGCCAGCCCCGTCGCACTTACTGGTCCCCGACCAGGAACTCGCCGCGAATCAGGACTATGTCCTTGCAGGGCTTGGACTCTGGATGGTGGCCTCACCTTGGTTATTTCAATTTTCTGGTTCGTTTACGCCGCGCTGGACTGCGTTAATCGTAGGCGCCTTGGTTGTGCTGATGGCCTTTGAAAACAAACTCTGGCCTTCTCGCTATGGACAGTGGGCCGCCTTGGCCCTCGGGCTTCTGCTGTTTTGCAGTCCGTTTCTCTTGGGTGCATATCATCCACCACAGGCCGCCGCGAATGCCGTCACGATCGGCGCGGCGCTGGTTGGATGGTCTGGCTGGTCTCTGGCGCGTCAACACGATGAACGCGTCGCTGCGGGGCTCTCGTCCCGACTATAAAGCCAGTGCCAGTTGGCGTGCCGCTTTGAGACCACTGCGTACCGCCGATTCCAATGTCGCCGGGTATTCGCTGGCCGTCCAATCGCCAGCGAGCATGACTGATGGCCATTCCTGGGCTAAGGCGTCGACATCCGGCCGCTTGAGTCCTGGACAGCAGGAAAACGTCGCCGCTGTCTCATGGATCAGTTTCGCGCCGAGCACTCGTGCCCCGTCAAGCCTTGTCGGCCGCCCCTGTTGCGCAAGCACTTGTTCCAACTGACTGAGACATGACTGGATGAGATCAGTACGATCAGTTGCCCGGGCTGCAGCGCTAATGACGACCGACGCTAGGGTCGCGCCATTCGCTTCAGCCCTGGTAAAAAGCCATTCGCCTGGACCGTCCTCCATAAGCGTCAGGCAATGCGGCTCGAAAATACCAGGGGCGAACATTAACCAGAGCGTTTGAATTGACTCTGTAGGCAATGCAGGTATCCGGGGACCCAAGAGACGCCGAGCGCTATGCGCGGCAAGTGCGACCACCACGCCATCAAATGGCTCGTGGTCCACCGTAGGGCCTGATTGAATCGAGCGCACGAGGTGGCGTCGACGGATGATGCCGTGATGGCTCATCAAAAACTGTGCGGCAAGCTTGGGTAGAGATTCGCCGAGCGGTACGTTTGGGACCAGCATGTCGGATGCTCGCGCGTCATCGCTGCCGAGGGTGTCCCTCAGGACCGCAGCAAAGCTGGCTGCGCACGCTTTGGTCGGAGGGGTGTTGAGGGCTGCAAGGCAAAGCGGGTTCCAGACACGCCGCTGTACCGCTTCGGTTTGTTGCGCATCGGACAAGAGCTGCGCAACGGTGAGTCCAGGTGCGGTCTTCCAGCCGCGAAGCTTCATCGTCACACCGAGGCGTGCGATCGAAATTCGATCGCCCCACTGAAGGCCCCGTGCTCGTAACAGACCGTGCACCAGATGCCACGGAGCGTTTGCATCGGATGCTTTGAACTGGAGTCCCCGATCGCTATTGAGCGTGAATGGCATTCGCTTGAAGAACTGCGATTCGAAACCGCCGAGCCGTTCAAGTAGGGCAAGCGTCTCTTGGTAAGCACCGACTAACAGGTGCTGTCCGTTATCAATCTGTACCTCCTGAACACCCCCATCTGGAGACTTGACCGACCAGTTCAGTGAGCGTGCCCGACCGCCGATCTCTGGCGCTGCTTCAAATACAGTGACCCGGGCACCTCTGGCAGCGAGTTCCACGGCTGCGCTCAGGCCAGCCCATCCGGCACCGACGACGGCGACTCGAGGATCCGGCTTCAAGATCGCGCGAGTTGCAAATCCGGGGGGCGTGCGGTGAGCCAGGTCTTCCAGGCGAGCCAAAGTTTGCGGATTGGGGTTAGCGAAGTGCGATGCGTGAGAACCCGAAAGCCGTCTTCTTCAATCTCATCGAGAAGAGTCGAATAAATCGAACTCATAATGAGTCCGGGGCGCTGGGCGCGCCGGTCCTCGTCTGCCAGTAATCCGTAAGCACGCGCATACTGAGCGCGGGTTCGCTCGGCCTGGAATCGCATGAGTTCTATGAATTCAGGGCTCGTGCGGCCCTGTAGCAAATCAGCCGCCGGAACCCCAAATCGTTGCAGGTCTTCAACCGGCAGGTAGATGCGACCTTTGCGGGCATCCTCGCCGACATCTCGAATAATATTCGTGAGCTGGAAGGCGAGACCGAGAGCCTGTGCATACGCTCTGGTGCTTTCTGCCTTGCGTCCAAAGATATCGGCGGCCATGGTCCCGACGACCCCTGCAACCCGATCGCAATAGACTTCGAGATCTCTAAATCGAGAATATCGAGCTTGGTCGAGATCCATTTGCATGCCGTCAATGACCGCTTGCAGTCTCGCTTGATCCAAGCCAAACGGCTCCAGGCATGGCGCTAAAGCGCGGGTGACGGGGTGCTGTGGGTCGCCGTCAAACAGTCGCGCAATTTCGGTGCGCCACCAGATCAAGCGGGTTTGTGCCACAGTTGGTTCGCTGGACTCGTCCACAACATCGTCGACTTCGCGACAGAATGCATAGAGTGCCGTAATCGCTCTTCGACGCGGCGGCGGCAGAAAAAGGAAGCTGTAATAAAAACTGGAGCCGCTGCGGGCAGCCTTTTCTTGACAATATTCGTCGGGTGTCATGGCACGGGTCGCCGCGTCAACGTGCGGACCCCGATGATAAGCCAGTCCCGACCCCCCAACACGGGTCGGGTACGGGTGGTGTCAAAATTGAGGCGCTCGATACGCTTGAGGATTTGAATGCCTCCGGCAACCGTTGCAGTAATTTCCAAGCCAAGCCGCCCCGGGATTTTTTGGCAAAGTGGGAATCCCTTGCGGAGTAGGGCGTAGGCTTTATGGTGCTCCTGAGCCAACAGTTTAAGTAAAGCGGGGCTCGGACGATGCATTCCACAAACAGCTGAGTCGATGTCGGCTTCTTGCAAGCCAAAGGCTTGAAGTTCGTTTAACGGCAGATAAAGCCGGCCGCGCTTCCAGTCCAGTCCGAGATCTTGCAGAAAATTGATCCGTTGCAGTGCGGTACAGATGGCATCAGATTGGTTTAGTTGCTCAATGCCATTTATTCCGACGAGGGCCAGCATGAGACGACCAATCGGATTGGCCGAACGGCGGCAATAGTCTGAAATTGACGCGTCGTCGGCCCAGCGCTGCTGCGTTACGTCTTGTTCGAAGGCACTTAGGAGATCAAAAAACAGATCCAGTGGGAGTTGGTACTGTTCGACGATCCGAGCGAGCGGCTCGAAAATCGGATCCGCCAAGTGGGTTTCGTGAGACCCAAGGCCATTCATCGGTTCGAATCGTCCCGATTGAATCGATTCAAGCTGTTTTCGACAGTGCGACAAGGCATTCAGCCGTTGATGCGGCGAGAGGTCGCCCTCATCCGCAAGATCGTCGGCCATCCGCGCGAAGCGATAAATCGCTACGATGGCGGGCCTCAGCTTTGGCGGGACGAGCCAGGACGCCACCGGAAAGTTTTCGTAGTGGTCGACGCTGCTTGTGAAACCAGGGGTGTCCGACATGGGCGGCAAGTGTGAGTCAGTGACGCAGAAATGGAAAGTTTATGGATCGTTGCCTGAGGTACAGGTTTTCAGGGCTTGCCTTGATGGTCATAGCCCCCCTTTTCATCGGTTGCTCCAAGACGCCAGCGCCCAGTGAGGAAGCGATTCGTCCAGTTCGCGTCATTCGGTTGGCTGATCAGGGCGATGCGCCAGCCTTGACTTTGCCGGGCGAAGTTCGTCCCCGGGTGGAAAGTCGACTGGGGTTTCGAGTCGCGGGGAAAATCGCGCGACGGTTCGTCCAGTCAGGCGATTCAGTCCGTAGCGGCCAACTGTTGGCGCAACTTGATCCACAAGACCTCGCCCCCGCAATCGAATCTGCCTCGGCAAATCTGGAGTCAGCTGCGGCTGATCTGCGCCTCGCAGTTGCCGAGCGCGATCGTGTTCAGGCCCTGAGGGCGAAAGATTTCGTTAGTCAGGCACAGGTCGACCGCGCGCAGGCTCAAATGGATGCAGCTCAGGGGCGCCTGAGGGCAGCCCAGGCAGCACTCGTCAGTGCCCGTAATTCGGTCCAGTTTCAGTCGTTGATGGCGGATGTTGATGGTGTTGTCATTGCAGTTGAAGCGGAGCCCGGCCAGGTGGTGATGGCTGGGCAATCGGTCATTCGAATTGCCCGCGGCAGCGAGCGTGACGTGGTCGTTTCCGTGCCGGAGACTTCGCTTCGGTCGGTCCAAAGCTCGAAAACTCTTGTAATTACCTCACCCACACTGGCGGGTGAGCATCTCGTGGGAAAGATTCGCGAATCTTCCCCGGTGGCGGATCCCGCTTCAAGAACTTATGCGATCAAGGTCGAACCCGTATCTTCGAAGGCCGCCGATCGGCTTCCACTTGGGGCGAGTGCAACGGTGAGTTTTGGGTTGCCGCCCAGTCCAGGGATTTTGGTTCCGCTATCAGCGCTGCATTCGAGCACCTCGAATCCAAAGGTCTGGATTGTTGACGAGACCATGTTGACGGTCCGCTCGGTCTCCGTCCAAGTTGCCGAGGACGGCTTGCGTGACAATGGCGTCATGCTCCGGGTCTCCGAAGCCGGCGGTGTGCGAATAGGGCAACTGGTCGTGACCGCCGGGGCTAATTTGCTGCGGGAGGGGCAAAAAGTTCGCCTGCCGACCGCTTCGACTGGCTCGATTGGCGCGACTGGGTCGAGTGCACCCTCGCCAAGTCCATGAAACAGGACCCTCAATCGCAAGGATCCCGCTGGAACCTGTCAGCCGCAGCGATTAAACATGGGTCGCTGACCTGGTTTTTCCTGGCGGCAGTGGCCATTTTCGGCTTTTCAGCTTTTTTTCAGCTGGGTCAGCGCGAAGACCCTGATTTCACGCTGCGGCTGATGGTCGTCCGCACCCTGTGGCCGGGAGCCAACACTGAGCAGGTCGACCGGCAGATTACTGACCGACTGGAAAAAAAGCTCCAGGAAGTCCCTTACTTTCGATTTACCCGGAGTTATTCCAAGCCTGGTGAGTCTCTAATTATTCTCGAGCTCAAGGATACGGCGCCCCAGCGAGAGGTCGCTCAGATCTGGTACCAGGTTCGCAAAAAGGTCGGCGATATTCGTCAGAGTCTGCCTTCGGATGCTCTCGGGCCTTTTTTCAATGATGAATTTGGTGACGTGTTCGGGACTATTTATGCGTTCACCGGCGACGGCATCAGCCACTCAGAACTTCGGGAGCTCTTGGATGGTGTTCGGCAGAACCTGATGCGGATCCCCGATGTCTCAAAAGTTGAATTGATCGGCATCGTCGATGACAAGATTTGGGTTGAGCCGTCGATCCGCAAGCTGGCGGCACTCGGACTGGATCCCGCAGCGATTGCGGCGCAGCTGCAGGCCCAAAATACCGTCATCCCCGGCGGAACGGTTGAGGGGCCTGACCGGTCGGTGCCATTGCGCGTCAGTGGTCAGTTTGATTCGGTGGCTGATATTGCTGGCCTACCGATTCAGATTGGCAACCGGACTATTCGCTTGGACGACGTGGCCAAAGTCAGCCGCGGGTTGCAGGATCCGCCGGTGAGCACAATGCGCTACAAGGGACAGCAAGCCATTGGGTTGGCCATCTCCATGGTGCGGGATGGCGATGTGCCCCGGCTGGGCAAGAACCTCGATGTAGAGATGGCTCGACTCAAAGCCCAACTCCCGATTGGAGTCGGTTTTGCAAAGGTCTCCGATCAGCCGCGGATTGTTGAAAATGCCGTTGGCTTGTTTTTGCGGTCCCTGGGTGAGGCCGTGTTGATTGTTTTAGCCGTCAGCTTTGTCAGCCTCGGCGCCCGCAGCGGGCTGGTAGTGGCCTTGACGATCCCATTAGTCCTGGCGGCGACTTTTTTATTGATGAAGTTTTTCGGCATTGACCTGCATCGGATTTCAACTGGCGCGCTCGTGATTGCGCTCGGGCTTCTGGTTGATGACGCGATCATCGCAGTGGAAATGATGTTGCGGAAAATTGAAGAAGGATTTGATCGATTTCAGGCGGCAACCTTCGCGTTTACAAGCACAGCATTTCCCATGTTGACGGGCACCTTGATCACGGCCGCAGGGTTCTTACCCATCGCCACGGCTAAATCGTCAACTGGGGAGTACACGATTGGAATCTTTCAGGTTGTGACCATTGCATTATTGGTGTCCTGGTTTGCTGCAGTGATCGCGACGCCGCTCATTGGGATGAAATTATTGCGGGCATCAGGGCAGCATCAGCATGAGATGTTTCAGGGCCGTTTCTACGTGGCTTTGCGGCGATTGATTGATGCCTGTATGCGGCGACGGTGGTGGACGATCGCAGCAACACTCGGCGCATTCATGCTTGGGGGGTACGGCATGGGGCTCACCGAAAAGCAGTTTTTTCCGAGCAGTGACCGCGCGGAAATACTCATCGAACTTTGGCTGCCTGAGGGATCGAGTCTGCGTGCGACCGAAGCGCAGACTCAACGCGTTGAGGCGTTCCTCGCTGCAGACCCTGACGTGGGCAACTACGTGGCTTATGTTGGCAATGGTTCACCGCGGTATTACGTCTCACTTGACCAGCAACTCTATCGACCGAACTTCGCACAGCTGGTGATCCTGACCCCCGACGTGCCCAGCCGCGATCGATTGATGACGCGCTTGCGCAAACACCTGCAGGATGATTACCCGGGTGTGCGCGCCCGCGCCTACAGAACACCGCTGGGCCCTCCAGTGTCCTACCCCCTCCAGTTTCGAGTGATAGGCACGGATGCCGGACTCTTGAAAGAACTCGGGGCGCAGGTGGCAGAAATCCTCCGCGAGGATCCAGCGGCCCGTGATGTTCACCTCGATTGGGGCCAACGTTCACCGGCATTGCAAATCACCATCGATCAGGACCGTGCGCGGGCCATTGGTGCCAGTAGCATCGGGGTGGCGCGGGCAATTGGCGGAAGCGTCTCCGGGGGGACGATTGGGCAATACCGCGAGGGCGACCGACTGATTGACGTGGTCCTTAGGGCGCCTGAATCCGAGCGCACCAATCTCGCCACCATTGCGAGCTTACCGGTGACGACGACCACGGGACGCAGCGTCCCCTTGTCTCAAGTAGCAACCATTACGGCGACGATGGAAGAGCCAATTCTTTGGCGTCGCTCCCGCGAACTGACTTTGACAGTGCGCGGCGACCTGATTGAGGGCGTTCAGGCGCCGGATATTGCCGGGCGGATTGATCGGCGTTTGGCGACCTTCAAGGCTGGATTGCCCGACGGCTATCGAATCGACTTGGGTGGCCCAGCGGAAGAAAATGCGCGGGCACAGGCCTCCATCAATGCCGGGATGCCGTTAATGCTTTTTGTAGTCGTCGCGCTCCTGATGATTCAGCTCAAGCGCTTTTCCTTGGTGGTCCTAGTGCTACTAACTGCGCCGCTCGGGATCGTTGGAGTCGCCTCGGCTCTGCTGTTGTCCGGTCGCCCCTTTGGATTCGTTGCGATGTTGGGGACGATTGCGTTGGCTGGAATGATCATGCGCAACACAGTTATCCTCGTGGAGCAGATCCGGCAGGATCAGGATGCCGGCATCGACCCATGGCTCGCGGTTCGCGAGTCTGCCGTTCGGCGTTTCAGACCGATCGCCTTGACGGCTGCGGCGGCAGTCTTTGCGATGGTTCCGCTATCCCGAGACGTGCTTTGGGGCCCAATGGCGTTCGCAATTATGGGCGGCCTGATTGTGGCGACCATCTTGACCATCCTCTGCGTGCCAGCGCTCTACGTTGCCTGGTTTCGGATTCAAACAACGTCTTGACCCTGCTCGGGTAGAATCAACCCCTCGACCTCGGGCGAAGGTGGCGGAATTGGTAGACGCACCAGGTTTAGGTCCTGACGCAGTAAAAAGCGTGTGGGTTCGAGTCCCATCCTTCGCACCATCGGTTCCGGCCGCTTCCGGACGATTTTCCTACCCTTTCAGTCGCGTACTGCTTTATCCATGACCCCTCAGATTGAAGTTCTCGCCGGACTTGAGCGCCGCCTCTCACTCGCGGTTTCGATCGCATCGATTCAACACGAAACCCGTACTCGTCTGGTTCAGATTGCCAAGACGATGCGAGTGCCCGGCTTTCGCCCGGGTAAGGTGCCGATCAAGATGGTTGAACAAACTCACGGCCAGCAAGTCAGTTCTGAAGTCCTCGGTGACGCGGTCTCGAAGTCTTTCAGTGATGCCGTCGCCAGTCATGGCCTGAAAGTGGCCGGTGATCCCAGGATTGAGCCAGTGATGCCAACCGAGGGTGGCGACCTGAGCGAATACCAATTTAGCGCGATCTTTGAGGTTTTCCCTGAGTTCACCTTGCCGACCCCTGCGGATGAGACCTTTAAACGCTTTCTGAGTCCAGTGGGCGATGCTGAGGTTGATCGCACCATCGAGACCCTGCGCCGTCAGCGGACCCACTGGGAGACCGTCGAGCGTGCTGCTCAGGATGCCGATCGGGTGACGATCGATTTTCGGGGCAGCCTCGATGGCGTTGAATTTCAGGGTGGTAGCGCTGAAAACTTCCCCTTCGTTTTAGGCGAAGGGAAGATGCTGGGGGATTTTGAGACTGGTGTCCGCGGCGCCGCGACGGGTGAACAGCGTACCTTTACGGTGCAGTTTCCGGCCGACTATCAGGCGGAGAATCTTGCAGGTAAAGCCGCTCAGTTCGACATCACGGTGCGCTTGGTCGAAGGCCCGGTCTTACCCGAACTCGACGCCGCTTTCGCGGTTCAATTTGGCATACCCGATGGGGATCTCGAGCAGATGCGCGCTGATGTTCGGGCGAATCTTGAGCGCGAAGTCGCTCAACGCCTGCGGTCGAGAACAAAGTCTCAGATCATGGATCGACTCACGGAGTTGACCCAATTTGACCTGCCGACGGCCCTCGTCGGGGCGGAAGCGGCCCGAATGGTCGAGGGCGCCAAGGCCGAACTCAAGCAGCGCGGCATCGACACGGCCCAAATGCCTGTGCCGCCCGATGCCTTTCAGGTTCAGGCTGAACGGCGAGTCCGGCTGGGACTGATCATCGGTGAAATGGTTCGGACCCACAAACTGCAGGCCCGTCCGGATCAGATCCGGCGCCAGATTGAGGAGTTCGCGCAGGCTTATGAAGATCCGGGCGAATTAATTCGTTGGTACTACAGTGACCGCGAACGTCTGGCCGATGTCGAAGCACTGGTGGTCGAGCAAAATGTGGTCGACTGGGTTCTGGAGCATGGTAAGACTGAAGAGGTTTCTCTTGGATTCGATGAATTAATGGAGGCAAACGCATGATGTCGACCTACTCGGTGCAGGAGCCTCAGGGCCTCGGCATGGTTCCGATCGTGATCGAGCAGAGTGGCCGCGGCGAAAGGGCCTATGACATCTACTCGCGGCTCCTTCGCGAGCGGGTGATTTTTCTGGTCGGTCCGATCAATGATCACAGTGCCAATCTCGTGATGGCACAGCTGCTTTTTCTTGAATCCGAGAATCCGGACAAGGACATCTCGCTCTACATCAACTCTCCGGGCGGATCGGTTTCGGCCGGTCTCGCGATTTTTGACACGATGCGCTTCATCAAATCCGATGTGTCGACGCTCTGTTGTGGCCTGGCGGCAAGCATGGGCGCCTTCCTGTTGGCCGCGGGTCAAAAGGGCAAACGCTTCGCGCTGCCCAACTCGCGAATCATGATCCACCAACCGCTGGGTGGGGTCTCGGGTCAGGCGTCTGATATTGAGATTCACGCACGGGAAATTTTGTTTCTGCGCGAGCGACTTAACTCACTTCTTGCCGAAAACACGGGTCAGCCGATCGAGAAGATTGCCCGCGACACCGATCGCGACAACTTTCTGTCGGTAGACGATGCGGTAAGCTACGGATTAGTCGATAAGGTATTGATGCGTCGGGAGCCGGCGGCTTAGGACGATCAGTCGATCGTTAGTTAGGCGAATTTTTCACGGGATCTGGGGACGCAATGACCGAAAAGAAGGGCTCGAGCGAGAAGCTTTTGTACTGCTCTTTTTGCGGCAAGAGCCAGCATGAAGTCCGCAAGCTGATTGCGGGCCCCTCAGTGTTCATTTGTGATGAATGCATTGAACTTTGTAACGACATCATCCGGGATGAATCCGTTGCTGAGACGGCTCAGGGCTCGGCTAAAACAGGCTTACCCACCCCACACGAAATCTTCGCGATCCTTGATCAATATGTTGTCGGTCAGATCCGGGCCAAGCGAACGCTTGCGGTTGCGGTTTACAACCACTACAAGCGGCTGCGCCACAAGGGCGCGGCGTCCACTGCCAAAAAGGATGAAATAGAGCTCGCCAAGAGCAATATTTTGCTCGTCGGGCCGACTGGCTCGGGCAAGACTCTGCTGGCCCAGACCCTGGCCCGTTTGCTTAATGTGCCCTTCGTCATTGCAGATGCAACTACGCTGACCGAAGCGGGCTATGTCGGCGAGGATGTTGAGAACATCATTCAGAAGCTCCTGCAGAACTGTAACTACGAGGTCGAAAAGGCCCAAAACGGGATCGTCTACATCGACGAGATCGACAAGATTTCACGCAAGAGCGACAACCCATCTATTACACGCGATGTTTCAGGCGAAGGCGTCCAGCAAGCCTTGCTGAAGCTTATTGAGGGAACTGTCGCCAGTGTGCCTCCGCAGGGGGGGCGGAAGCACCCCAATCAAGATTTCGTCCAGATTGACACCACCAACATTTTGTTTATTTGTGGTGGCGCATTTGACGGTCTTGAAAAGGTCATCCGTAGCCGGACCGAAAAGACCGGGATTGGATTTGGCGCAACCGTTCGTGGAGCCTCAGAGCGTTCGACGGGAGAATTGCTCAAGGAAGTCGAACCCGAGGACTTGCTCAAATTCGGGCTCATTCCAGAACTCGTCGGCCGCTTGCCAGTCGTTGCCACTCTCGACGAACTGGTTGAAGACGCCTTGGTCCAGATCTTGGTCGAACCCAAGAATGCGTTGGTCAAGCAGTATCACAAGCTGTTTGCGATGGAAGGGGTCGAGCTCGAGGTTCGTCCTGCAGCCCTGAGTGCAATCGCGCGCAAGGCACTCAAACGCAAGACCGGCGCGCGTGGTTTGCGTTCAATTCTTGAGCAGGCGCTCCTCGAAACCATGTTCGATCTGCCCAATCAGCAAGGGGTCCAGAAGGTTGTGGTCGACGAGGGCGCAATCGATGGTCAGGGTAAGCCACTCTTCATTTACGGTGAACAAGCGCCCAAGCTAGCCGGCGCTTCGCACTAAGACCGGCTGCGTCCGCCGCGGTTGAGGCGGCGGGACCAAGCGTGACTCCGTGCGCGCTTGGCTGGCCCAACAATTGCGCCTGATTCCCTGAATTCGCCCTTATTCTTCATTCAAGGCTATTCTGTGTCTTGAAAGATGGGCGATCGCCCCGATCTGTCGAAAGATCCTTTTGATAGGCGAATGCCATGACTGACCTGAGTGTGATTGATTCCCCCATGACGTTGCCCCTATTGCCCTTGCGCGACGTCGTTGTCTTCCCGCACATGGTGATTCCTTTGTTCGTTGGTCGACCCAAATCGATCAAAGCACTGGAATCAGCGATGGAGACGGGCAAGGCGATTATGTTGGTCGCCCAAAAGAACGCTTCAAAAGACGATCCCGCCGAGGAAGATCTCTACCCCATTGGCTGTGTCGCGAATATCTTGCAGATGCTTAAGCTGCCTGATGGAACCGTCAAGGTATTGGTTGAAGGGAGCTATCGGGGCCGATTGGTCAGCATCGATGACATTGGTCCATTCTTCCAATGTGTGGTCGAAGGACTGCCGCTTGACGATGAGGCTGATCCAGATCTTGAAGCGCTGCGGCGCGCCATTCTTACGCAGTTCGACCAGTACGTAAAACTGAACAAAAAGGTCCCGCCCGAGATTCTTGGGAGCCTTAACGGCATCGAACAACCGGGTCGCCTGGCCGATACGATCGCGGCCCACTTGCCGATCAAGATCGAGCAAAAGCAAGCCATTCTTGAAGTCTTGCCGGTCGCGGAACGACTTGAAAAACTCTTGGGCCAGATCGAAGCAGAGCTCGATATTCTGCAGGTCGAAAAACGTATTCGGGGGCGCGTCAAGCGCCAGATGGAAAAAAGCCAACGCGAGTACTACCTGAACGAACAGGTCAAGGCGATCCAAAAGGAGCTCGGTGAAGGCGAGGAGGGCGCCGACATTGACGAACTCGAAAAGAAGATCGAATTGGCGCGAATGCCAAAAGAAGCTCGCAAAAAAGCCGATGCCGAGCTCAAGAAACTGCGTCTAATGAGCCCGATGAGCGCCGAGGCAACCGTAGTACGTAATTACATCGATGTGCTGGTCAACCTGCCCTGGAAGCGCAAGAGCAAAGTCAACGGCGATCTCGCCAATGCGGAGGCAGTACTCGATGCTGACCACTGGGGCTTGGAGCGTGTCAAAGAGCGGATTGTCGAATATCTCGCGGTCCAGCAGCGTGTCGACAAAGTGAAGTCGCCCATCCTTTGTCTGGTTGGTCCTCCAGGGGTCGGCAAGACCTCGCTTGGCCAGTCAATTGCCCGGGCAACCAATCGAAAATATGTCCGAATGGCCTTGGGTGGGGTCCGCGATGAGTCCGAAATCCGGGGACATCGACGGACCTACATTGGCTCGATGCCAGGCAAAATTCTTCAGAATCTGACCAAGATCGGAGTCCGAAATCCGCTTTTCCTCCTCGATGAAATCGACAAAATGGGGATGGATTTCCGCGGTGATCCTGCCAGTGCATTACTGGAAGTTCTTGATCCAGAACAGAACGGTACGTTCACCGATCATTATGTCGAGGTGGAATACGACCTGTCGGACGTGATGTTTGTTGCGACCGCGAACACGCTGAATATTCCGGCCGCACTGCTTGACCGGATGGAGGTAATTCGTCTCTCGGGCTATACGGAAGATGAAAAGGTCGCCATCGCGACCCGCTATTTGCTCCCCAAGCAGATGCGCAACAACGGACTCAAAGACGGTGAATTGACGGTATCCGAGAGCGCAGTGCGCGACATCATTCGCTACTACACCCGAGAAGCCGGGGTTCGAGCCCTCGAGCGCGAGGTGGGCAAGATCTGCCGTAAGGTCGTACGGCGAATGGTGCTCAAGAAAGGTCAGCTGGTTGTTGAGCCTTCCGATCAGCCGGCCACCAGCACTAGCACCGACCCTGCTGATGCACCAGCGTTACTCGGTCAGGGCTCTGGGGCCGCGCAGAAAACTCCGCCGCTCGGCAAGATACATGTCAACGCCGCCAACCTTGATCAGTTTTTGAGCGTACGCCGCTACAGCTACGGCGTCGCCGAAAAAGAGAATCAGGTTGGGCAGGTGACTGGACTGGCCTGGACGGAGGTTGGTGGAGAGCTCCTCACCATCGAAGCCGTTTCGGTTCCGGGTAAGGGCCAGGCGACCTTCACGGGGAAGCTCGGTGATGTGATGCAAGAATCAATCAAAGCGGCAATGACTGTGGTCCGGCGACGCGCTCAACTGTTCGGACTCAAGCCGGATTTTCATGAGAAACGCGACATCCACATTCACGTGCCGGAAGGGGCTACTCCAAAGGACGGCCCTAGCGCAGGCATCGCGATGACGACCGCGCTGGTATCGGTTCTGACCGGGATACCCGTTCGGGCAGACGTCGCGATGACAGGAGAGGTCACGCTACGGGGCGAGGTGCTGGCAATTGGGGGCCTCAAGGAAAAGCTGTTGGCGGCGCTCCGAGGAGGTATCAAGAGGGTCCTGATACCCGAGGAGAACACGCGAGACCTCCCTGAAATTCCGGATAACGTCAAAAATAATCTCGAGATTATTCCGGTGCGTTGGATCGATCGAGTGCTCGAACTGGCGCTGGAACGTTTGCCGGAGCCCCTGCATGAAGACGAAGTTGCCGAAGTTCTGGTGGCTCCGACGACCCCAACCGTTGCGACGGAGACCGCTGTTGTGGGTGATCGACTGAAACACTGATGCACTAGTGCTAATCCGGCTTGACACCAAACCGCTGGTCGGTTTGAATACCCACATCGGCCATCTCCGTGATTATCGGGGCAATTTTTGTCAGTGAGTTCTTGGCAGATAATCCCCCGGTCTCCCCAAATTTAGAATTCTCGCGCGACCTTTTTCGCACATTCACATAGGATTGATTGAAGTGAACAAAACCGAGCTGATCGACCACATTGCAGCGAGCGCTGATATTTCCAAAGCGTCCGCAGGTCGCGCCCTGGACGCCCTGATCGGCGGAATCGAAGATTCTCTGCGCAAAGGCGATGCAGTGACTCTCGTTGGGTTCGGTACCTTCGCGGTGGGAAAGCGCGCGGCTCGCACGGGTCGTAACCCGCGTACAGGCGAAGAGATCCAAATCAGTGCCGCCAAGGTTCCAAAGTTTCGTCCAGGTAAAGGCCTGCGCGACGCGATCAACTGAGAATTTGCAGAGTTTATCTACCCAAGGTAAACTCTCGCCCTTCGACTGGGTGCTTAGCTCAGTTGGTAGAGCGGCGCCTTTACACGGCGTAGGTCGGGAGTTCGAGCCTCTCAGCACCCACCAAGATTGCGCAATCGTTTGATGCGTTTTCCTGGTCCCTGCGAATTTGAGGCTTCCTCAGATTTTGCAGATTTTTTATTGGTCGGGCGGCAACGCTTGTCCAGTCGCGGAGCGGTAGTTCAGTTGGTTAGAATACCGGCCTGTCACGCCGGGGGTCGCGGGTTCGAGTCCCGTCCGCTCCGCCAACAAACCAAATAAGGGCCGTCCGGCCCTTTTTTTTGATCGTCCAAAGTCCGATGTTCGATACCGTTCGTAACCACCAGCGAGCACTGCAGTTTGTTTTGTTACTGCTGATCCTGCCGTCCTTCATTTTTTTTGGGTTGTCGGGTTACGACAAATTTCTCGGCAAGGACGACGAGGTCGCGAAAATCGGCGACAAGAAGGTATCCAAGCAAGAGCTTGATGCTGCGGTGCGTGAGCAAGTTGCGCGGATGCGCGCGTCTCTGGGGCCGAATGCCGACGGTCAAGCCATCGAGACCCCACAATTACGCGGACAGGTTCTCGATGGACTGATCGATGAACGCGCCCTCGATCTGTATGTCGGGCGCCAACATTTGGTCGTGGCGGATGACACCTTGCGGCGTGCCATTTCGGCCCAAACTGATTTGCTCAAACCGGATGGCTCTTTTGATCGCGAGCGGTACCGCGAATTGCTGGCTGCGCAGGGGCGTACCGAAGCCAGCTTTGAGGCGTCCTTGCGACAAGACATCGCTCGCAGCTTGATCCCCCAGGCGTTTGGTCAGTCCGCGATGGTCCCCAAGCGGGTGACGCAGCGCTTAATGGAAGGTCTGGCTCAATCCCGCGAGTTCTCGCTGCTGCAGTTTCGGCCCAATGATTTTGCTACCCAGCTGGTACCCACCGAAGAGCAATTGGTGCAGTTTCATCGCGACCAAGCGCCTCGATTTACGACTCCCCAATCCGCAAAGGTTTCGTGGGTGGTGTTGAGCGCGGACAATCTGGGGCGTCAAATTAAAATTTCCGAGGATGAACTTCGTACTTATTACGAGCAGAATCGCGCCCGTCTTGGGCGCCCCGAGCGACGCCGGGCTAGTCATATTTTGGTTCAGGTGCCAGCTCAAGCCTCTGAGGCGGATGCTGAAAAGGCTAAATCCAAGGCGCAGGCGTTGCTAGCGCAGGTACGCGATGCTTCTGCCGAGGGCTTTGCGGCAATTGCTCGCACACAATCTGAGGACGCAGGCTCAAAGGCAGCCGGCGGGGATCTCGACTGGTTCACACCCGATTCAATGGTCAAGCCGTTTGCGGATGCGGTCTTTGCGGCTAAGAGCATCGGTTTGGTGGACGAACTCGTGCGCAGTGAGTTTGGATTTCATATTATTCGGCTAAGTGGTATCGAGCCGGCCCAAACCAAGCCATTCGCAGAGGTTCGCGAACAGCTGGAGGCGGAGCTCAAGAAACAACAGGCGGGCAAGCGATACGCCGAATCTGCGGAGTCTTTTTCGAACCTGGTCTACGAACAGAGTGATTCGCTCGAATCCGCCGCGAGCCGTTTTGGTTTGACGATTCAAACATTTGAGGGTGTGACACCCGAGGGACCCTCTAAGGCGTCGGACAAGCTGTCTGGCAAAGAGGCCAATAAGGGAGTAGTTGTCGCTGATTTGGCACCGTTATCTAATCGTCGTTTGTTAACGACCCTTTTTTCCGAAGATTCCATTCGGACTCGTCGTAATTCGGAAGCAATCGAAACGGCGCCTGGCACCTTGGTTTCGGCGCGCCTGGTTGACCATCAGCCGGCACTGCTGCGTCCATTGGAAACAGTCCGAGCTGAGGTGAAGTCACTTTGGATTGAGACCCAGTCGCGTCAGTTAGCCTCCAAAGCCGGGGCTACCCAATTGAAACAACTCCAGGACGGAGCCAAACCGGAAGCGACCTTTGCGCAGGGTGGAAAAATCAGTCGAATGGACCGGGGCGGTTTGGCACCCACGGTTGTCAATGCGGTCTTATCCGCTTCGGTTTCCAAGCTGCCGGCCTATGTCGGAGTCGATCTTGGGGAACGAGGCTATGTGATCGCCCGGATTGACGCGGTTCAAGCCGGTGATCTTGGTCCCGCGAAAGCCAATGAGGCCCAACTTGAAGCGCAGATTCGCCGCACGGAAGGCGAGCAATCCGTTGCCACTTGGCTCAAGTCGTGGCAATCGACGCTCGGCGTGCAGCGATCGGCGCGTTAGCTTGGTTTTTGAAGTGTGTGCCAATTAGTTGTGCCATACGCTCAATGGCTAGGTGATCGAGCGTTTCCGAATTGACTACAAATGCACTCGAGAGTGCTTCAAAGTTTCGATCCATGGCTCGGTCATACGATGGATCGTAATGTTCGACCAAGACGCTCTCGACAAACGCCCGCCAGTTACTGATGTTGATCAGTTGCTTCCAATCAGTGATTCGTTGTTTGGGGTGGAGGGGGGCAATGTGCTCAATCTGTTGTAGCAGGCCATCGCGATTGGTCGTCCAGTGCGCATATTCCTCGATCAAGAACTGCGCACGAACAATCGCTGGAACTTCAACATGGATGCACGGTGACTGGCGCATTGTCTGAATCAGGGCGTCTGGAATGTGCAGTTGTCCGACTTTTTTACTTTCAGACTCGACAAAGACCGGTCTGGATGGATCGAAGCCACGTATCTCGTTCCAGACCATTGATTCAAACCACTTTTGAGTGGGTTGGGGGGCATCTGGGAGACCCCCCAACACCGATCCCCGGTGGCGTGCCAGGGCTTCAAGATCGAGCACTTGCCAGCCTTGTCGAGAAAGCGCTTCCAGTATTCGACTTTTTGCGCTGCCGGTTCTGCCTGCCAAAACGACCCAGCTGTATCGTTCTGGGCGATCACCCAAATCGATCAGTACCTGACGACGATAGGCCCGATAACCTCCCTCAAGCACCCGCACCGACCATCCAATCCGAGCGAGAACGGTAGCCATCGCGTTGGAACGCTGTCCGCCTCGCCAGCAATACACCAATGGAGACCACGACCTTGGTCGATCCTGAAACGTTTCTTCAATCTGTCGCCCAACGTTGCGCGCGACCCATGCCGCTCCGAGCCGATTGGCTTCGAACGCCCCGCGCTGCGAATGAATCGTTCCGATCGTTGCGCGTTGAGTGTCGTCTAGCACCGGGGTTGAAATCGCCCCTGGCACATGATCCAGCTCAAATTCGGACGGGCTACGGGTATCCAGCAGGTCATCAAATTGCTCAAATTGGGCAATTGCATCGTCGACCGAGATTCGGATGGGTTCGCGCATGGTCAGGAGTCTAAAATGACGAAGTGGAAAATATTCATAGCGATGTATTGGTGGTTACGTGAGAGTTTTTGATCTTGGATGTGATCAGGGACATCTCTTCGAGGGCTGGTTTCGATCGAACGAGGACTACGGTACCCAGCGGGATTGCGGTCAACTCGTTTGCCCGATCTGCGGTAGCTTCAACATCGACAAGCGCCTCTCTGCTCCCAGAATAAACCTTGGTGCTGGCCAGGATCCGCAGGCTTCTTCCGCAGTCACAGTCTCTCAATCAACAGAACCCGGTCAGGTCCAGGCGCACGATCCAAAAGCACTCGATCCGCATGCGCTACAGGCACTTTGGTTACGAATGGCTCGTCTGGTCGTGGCCAATACGGAGGATGTAGGCCGGGCATTTGCGAGTGAAGTGCGGCGGATTCGGGATGAAGAGGCGCCGGAGCGCCCCATTCGGGGATTGGCCAGCCCCGAGGAAACCCGCGAGCTTCTAGATGAGGGTATTGAGGTCCTTGCGCTCCCGCTGCCTCTGGATCTTCTGGGGCCGCTGCAATAGCGTTAGACGCCTGATTGTAGCTGCAGATAAACTCCGGTCTCAATCGAAAGCCAATCGGGAGACCGCGCATGATTAAGCTTGGTGGATTTTCAGCCAGTAACTACTACAACAAAGTCAAACTCGCGCTGCTTGAAAAAGCGGTTCCGTTTGAGGAATCCTTGCAATGGCCGAGCGGTGACGTGGCGGTTCGCGCCAACAGCCCACTGGGCAAGATCCCTTTCCTGCTCACTGAACAGGGGGCCTTATGTGAATCGCAGGTCATCTGCGACTGGCTCGAGGCGTCGTTTCCAACGCCAGCGCTCATGCCAGCTGATCCGTTTGAAGCCGCCAAAGTCCGCGAATTGATCGTGTTCCTAGAGCTACACCTCGAGCTGGTGGCAAGGCGATTATTTCCGCAGGCTTTTTTTGGGCGTACGGTATCCGAAGAGGTGCAGACGGCAACCCGAAAAGAGCTCGAGCGAAACATCAAGGCCTTTAGTCAGCTTGCGAAATTCAGCCCTTTTGTAGCCGGCCCGACGTTTACGCTGGCTGACTGCGCGGCAATTGTTCACTTGCCGCTGCTCTCGATGGTCGGCAAATCCATTTGGGGCGAAGACCCGCTCGAGGGGCTCCCGGTCAAGGAGTATCTCCAGATGGTTTCCGAGCGCCCAACCGTGGTGCGTGTTCAGGCAGACCGCAAGGCCGGGCAAGCAGCCTTCGCCGCCTACGTGAGCGGACGCTGAACCTCAGGGGCTCAGGGCTTCAAGATCGCTTGTCACGCTGAGCCAGTCACCTTCGATCTTTTCGAGCTGATCGACCAGCTCCGAGCGGGCGCGATGCGCCGCAACGACCTGGGGTCCAATTTTTAAAAATGCAGGATCGGACAGTTGGACATCCAATTGTTCGATCGCCTGCTGGAGCTGGGTCATCTCCCGTTCGACACGCTGAAGCTTGGACAACAGGGGCTTTCGCAATCGGTCGTTCTGTTGCCGTTGCTGATGCGGCGAAGGCAGGGGCAGGCTTGACTGGTTGGCTCGATCTTTCGGTGGGTTCAAGCCGGAGTTCGAGTCTGAATTTCGTGCTTGGTCCGCCAACCATTCGCGATAATCCTCGAGATCGCCGTCAAATGGCGACAGTTGACCGCTCGCCACGATCACGAATCGGTCAACCGTTGCGCGCAGCAGCCCGCGGTCGTGCGAGACAAGTAATAGCGCGCCTTCATAGTCGGCAAGCGCCGCCGTTAGCGCGTCTCGTGCGGAGGCATCGAGGTGGTTCGTCGGTTCATCGAGAACCAGTAGTTGCGGCCGTGTCCACGCGATGAGGGCAAGCGCAAGCCGGGCTTTCTCGCCACCCGAGAACGGTGCAACCGGCGTCATGGCCTGTTCACCGCGAAAGCCGAAGCCCGCCAGGAATTCCCGCAAAACCTGTTCGCGCTCCTTGGTCTCGATCCGCTTCAGGTGTTCAAGCGCACTCGATTGCGGGTCCAGACTCTCAACTTGCCGTTGGGCAAAATAGCCAATCCGGAGAGCTCTCGCGTGGGTGCGGTCGCCCGTGAGTGGGTCCAATTCCGCGACTAAGGTGCGCACGAGCGTTGACTTCCCTGCGCCATTGCGTCCCAACACACCGACTCGATCGCCCCGACGCAAGTCGAGTTGGGCGTGGCGGACAATCGTAATGGGCGGGTCTGCGGGGTAGCCGCAATCAACATCGACCAGACTGGCGATCTGTTCGGGCATCTGGTCCGGCGAATCAAATCGCATCGAAGCGGCTGATTCATCCTCTACCAGGACAATACGTTCGATTCGCTCCAGAGCCTTGACGCGACTCTGGGCCTGCTTTGCTTTGGTCGCCTGCGCTCTGAATCGGGCAACAAACTGTTCGAGTTTCGCGATTCGCTGCGCCTGGCTATCGGCGAGCTTGCGCTGGAGCCGTTGTCGTTCTGATTGCTGGCGTTCGAACGCACTCCAGCCCCCAGCGTATCGTTGAAGGGTCTGTTGCTCAAAGTGGAGTACTGCGGTCGCAAACGCATCGACAAAGTCCCGGTCATGCGAGACGACCAAGACAGTGCCATCAAACCGAACCAACCAACGCTCAAGCCAGAACACTGCGTCAAGGTCCAGGTGGTTGGTCGGTTCATCCAGCAGCAACAAGTCGGCCGGAGTCATCAGGACTCGGGCCAGATCGAGGCGCATTTTCCAGCCCCCCGAGAGTGAGTCAACAGGCTTGTCGTGATCCTCGACAGAAAATCCGAGCCCATCGAGAAGTTTTGCGGCCCGGGCCGGTGCGCTCCACCCGTCAAGCTCGTCGAACTCACCATGCAACTGCGCGATCCGCCCACCTTCGACTGGGGATTCGTCGGTCGCGCAGGTCAGTTCCAAGGCTGCCAGTTCGCGCACGATCGCGTCGCGGCGCGAGTCGGCACGCAGGACATGCTCGATGAGGGAATGCGACCCCGCCGGGGGGTGCTGTGAAAGACGAGCAATGCGCAGTCGAGGCTGATCAATCTCGCCTCGGTCAGGGCTGAGGTCTCCCGCGATCGCCGACAACAGGGTGGTCTTGCCACAACCATTGCGCCCAAGCAGTCCAATCCGCTCGCCACGTTCGATGATGCCATCGACCCCGCTCAGAAGAATCCGGCCCCCGCGCGAGAGTTCCAGGCCGGTCAGTCGGATCATGAGGGAAGGGCCGAACGCTCCAGCAACGCGATCATCTGATCGCCGGCGGGGACTGGAAGCCAAATCGGCATCAAGCCTGGAAACGCAGCCTCGAAGGCTTCGATTTGATGACCGATCTCTAGAACCAATAAACCGTCGGCAGTGAGATGCGCGCCAGCCTGCGCGATCACCTGCCGCACAAGGTCCAGACCATCATCTTTCAGATCAGCCGATGCGACTTTTGCAACGTCGATCTCGGCCACATCGATCTCAGCGGACTGAGCCAAGGCACGCAAACTCAGCCCTCCGTCTAGTCCAAGCGTTGGTTCATGGCGCCATTCGGTCGGCAGCTTGGCCATCGACTGCGCATCGACGTAGGGCGGGTTACAAAGAATCAGATCGAATTGCAACCCCTCAAGCGGGTCCCAGAGGTGTCCCTGGCGGAGTTCGATTCGATCCTCAAGCCCGAACAGAGTTAGGTTGTCAGCCGCCAGCGCAAGCGCCTGAGCCGACAAATCGCAGGCGACCACTTGCGCTTCGCTGAATGTTTGTGCGGCGATGACGGCGAGACTGCCGCCCCCGGTACATAAATCGAGCACGCGTGTGACGCGATCGGGATCAAGCAACCAAGGCTCGAGCCCCTGCTGAAGAATCAATCCGATCGGCGATCTGGGGACCAGCGCACGCCGGTCACACAGGAAACGACGCCCCGCAAGCCAGGCCTCTCCAGCCAGGTAAGCCAGCGGCGCCCGCTGGTTAATCCTTGCCTGTAAAAGCTCTTCAATCTGTGCCTGTTCGGATGCGTCAAGCCTGGCGTCGGATTCAGTATCGATGCGGTCGACCGGGATGCCGATCGCCACTGCAACGAGCCAGACCGCTTCATCGTAAGCATCATCGCAACCGTGACCGAACGAGAGCTCAGCGCTCTCAAGACGGGCATGGACGGCTAGAATGGCCTGATCAATGGTGTCCAAGTGGGTCACAGCGGCCGGTCACGCGGGCAGGAGGGTTTCGAGAACCCGGCGATAGATCCCCGCTAGCGGGGCCATTTCATCGAGTTGAACGTTCTCGTCAATCTTGTGAATGCTGGCATTCGGTGGGCCAAATTCAATCACCTGAGAACAGATCCGGGCAATGAATCGACCATCGGACGTCCCGCCAGTGGTTGAGAGAATTGGCCGAAGGCCACACTCCGCGTGGATGGCGTCGGAAAGCGCGGCCGAAAGGTTGCCAGGCTCGGTCAGGAACGGATGACCGGATAACGACCACTCGATGGCATAGCTGAGCTGGTGTCGATCGAGCACCTCGTGAACCCTGTTTTTAAGAGCGTCAACGGTGCTCTCGGTCGAGAAGCGGAAATTGAACAGAGCCTGCAATTCACCGGGGATGACGTTGGTTGCACCCGTTCCGGAGTTCAGATTGGACACCTGCCAGGAAGTGGGGGGGAAGAAGGCGTTGCCGGCATCCCAATGGTGTGCGGCCAACTCAGCCAAGGCGGGTGCAAAGCGATGGATGGGATTGTCAGCTTGGTGGGGATACGCGATGTGCCCCTGGATGCCCTTGACGGTTAGCCGACCAGATAGCGAACCTCGGCGACCATTTTTGATCATGTCGCCCAAACGCTCGGATGAGGTGGGTTCCCCCACGACACAAAAATCGATCCGCCGGCTTTGCTGTTCGAAGCGGTTCACGATCTGAACGGTACCGTCGGTGGCTGGCCCCTCCTCATCAGACGTCAACAGAAACGCCAAACACCCTTGGTACTCCGAACGTGTGGCCACGAAGTCCTCGGCAGCGACCACGAACGCAGCCAGTGAGGTTTTCATGTCGGCTGCACCCCGACCGTAAAGGCGTCCGTTCCGTTCAGTCGGGACGAAGGGGTCTGAACCCCATGCCTCGAATGGCCCCGGCGGGACGACGTCCGTGTGTCCGGCAAACACAAATAATGGCCCTGGACGACCACCATCCCGCTCGGCCCAAAGATTGGTGGTGCCATTGGCAGCCAGGGTCTCGCAGCGGAAGCCGAGGGCGTCGAGGCGCTGCCTAATTAGGTCCTGACAACCGGCATCCTCGGGGGTTACCGAGCGCTTTGAAATCAGTGCCTCGGTCAGTTTTCGGACCGCCAGAGCCGGGTCTTGATGGACGTGCATGGTGGGTTTGTTTGGAATTAGTCGCGTAA